>DAOVPZ010000099.1 GCA_030628975.1 Candidatus Cloacimonadota bacterium | reverse complement strand
TTGCTTTTTGGTTATAATATCCTGAGGAATGGATGATTTCAGCTAATTTCTGTTCATCTATTTCAGCAAGCCGAGAGAGATCAATTAGATTGTTTGACTTTAAGTTATATATTGATTTCTCAACATTTTTCCAATTAGTATTTTGCGTAAGAATTGCACCAATAATTACCTCTTCTTTTGATTCACCGGGCCACCAATTCTGAGCACCAAATTTTTCAAGTAGTGAATTATAAATATCATTTAATTTACGAGTTAGATTATTGCTCATCAAAGATTTTATTCAGTGTTCCCAACACTTCAAGATAACTATAAACCCGCTCTCATTTTTAAAAAAGTTCATTTCCTTTCAACCCAGGAAATTGAGGTCTGAACCATTTACAATAAATATTTTTTTCATAAGTTGTTTGGATTTGGATTTTGAATTTTGTGTCAAGATTTATCAAAAATCTTGACTCATTTATACATCGTTTAGAAAAGAATGACCCAACTAAAGATTATATATAAAATTTAATTTAAAAGGAGTAATAAAGTTTATGATTCAGGTTCAAAATCTAACAAAAGATTATGGTCAATTAAGAGCCTTAGATAATATTTCTTTCACGATTCCAAAAGGTGAGATAGTCGGATTTTTATGTCCAAATGGAGCAGGGAAAACAACTACTTTGAAAATTATGACCTGCTTTATGCCACCGAATGCTGGGTAGGTAATTGAATTCAAAATAGATTATAAAATCCCCGGATTGCCAATTGTTTAGTTCGGGGATTTTTATTTATTTGGATTAAGTAGATTCCAATCCTTAAACTCTTGAATCTTATAATTTCAAATGAATTATAAAATTTGACAATAATATTCTCTATCTTTTTAATTAAATCATGAAAATAAAAATAATAAAAAATGGTATTGTTAAAAAAGTTGTTAATTATAAAGATAAAACTACTCCTCTTGAAATAATTCAAAAGATGAAAATAAAATCTCCAAAGGATCTACCCTGGTCAGAAAAATATATAATTACAGCAGCAAAGATTAATAATAATATAGTAAGTCTTGAAAAAAGAATAGAAACCGACTGTACACTTGAAATCTTAGATATTAGCACAAAAGAGGGAATGAGAGTTTATCAAGATTCTCTATCTATGGTTCTTATATGTGCTGCTCATGAACTTTTTGAAAATGCTCGAGTTGAGGTTAAACATTCATTAGCAGATGGTTATTATATTGAAACCTTCTCAAGATTCCTCCTTACTGAGAGCGATACTACCAAGTTAAAAAAGAGAATGCAAGAACGGATTAATAATAATGAAAAATTCATTATGAAAGAAATTGATTTACAACAAGCACAAAAAATCTTTATAAATAAAGATGAAAAGGTAAACCTCTTAAAATATTGCAAAGACAAAAAAATATTGATATATCAATTTGGTAAATATTTTGACTACTTCAATGGTCCTCTTGTACCATCTTCAGGTTATTTAAAATTATTTGATTTACAATATGTTCCTCCCGGAATGGTGCTTCGATTTCCACAAGTTGATAATCCAGACAGGATTGGAAAATATCAAAGTCAGCCAAATCTTCTAAAAATTTTTACTGAATATGAACGCTGGGGAAATATCCTTGACTTATCTTATGTTTCAACTTTAAATCAGAAAGTTGAAGAGTTTCAAATCGATGAAATAATTCAGATTTCTGAAGCACTCCATGAAAAGAAGATTGCACAAATTGCAGATGATATTTTTCAAAAGCGTAATTCAGTGAGAATTATTCTCATTACAGGCCCTTCTGGTTCAGGAAAAACAACATTTTCCAAGAGACTAGCAATTCAATTAAAAGTAAATGGATTATCCACTCTTATGATCTCTCTTGATGATTATTTTTTAGATAGAAGTAAAACCCCAAAGGATGAAAATGGTGATTATGACTTTGAATCTATCAATTCATTAGATAAAGATTTAGTAAATAAGCATATCAAATATCTCCTGAATGGTGAAGAAGTTGAGATCCCAAAATATGACTTTTTTGAAGGTAAAAGGGAAAAATTGGGGCAGAAAATAAGGCTGGATTCTAAAAAGATTCTTCTTATTGAGGGAATTCATGCTATTAACGATAAACTCAGCCCGGGATTAGAAAGAAGGAATAAATATAAAATCTATGTAAGTGCCTTAACACAGCTTAACCTTGATAATCATAACCGTATATCCACTTCTGATACAAGAATTCTTCGTAGGATAGTCAGAGATTCTTTCTTCAGGGGATATTCTGCATACCAGACTATTAAGAGATGGGATTCTATTAAAGCTGGAGAGCAAAAATATGTATTTAAATTTCAAGAAGAATCAGATTCTATGTTTAACTCAGCATTAGTATATGAAATGGGTGTTCTTAAAAAATATGCAATTCCTGCCTTGCAAAAAGTTCCCCCAGAATCTTATGAATATAGTGAAGCTCAAAGGCTTACTTACCTGCTATCTTTCTTCCTGAATATTCCAGAAAATACAATACCAAGAAATTCAATTTTACGGGAATTCATCTCAGGTAGTGGGTTTGAGTATTAAAATAGCACAAAATAGCACACTGAAAAACACTGAATAAAGACGCTGACTGACGCTGATTAATAATATTTATTTATTAAATATAATATCCTTTCAGTGTTCATTAGCCTTATCCGTCTGTCCTGTGAAATCATTTTTCTTATTTCACTGGGGCGTTCTTCTGTGTTGAATTAAATCGAGGTATTTATGAATAATAAGATAGTAAGCGAAAGTATAACTTTTGATGATGTATTACTTTTACCAGCCAGGTCTAGAGTGGTACCCAGAGATATTGAGGTGGCTACAAAATTAACAAAAAACATCATTTTAAATATACCAATAATCAGTTCTGCAATGGATACTGTTACTGAATCCAGAATGGCTATTGCAATTGCAAAAGAGGGTGGAATAGGAATCATACATAAAAACATTTCTATTGAACAACAATCTGTAGAGGTGAGAAAGGTAAAAAGATCGGAAAGTATAATAATTAAAAATCCAATAACATTAGGACCAGAAGCAAATTTAAAAGATGCTTTTACCTTGATGTTAGAGAAAAATATCTCTGGTATTCCAATTACAAAAAATAGGAAATTGCTTGGAATTATTACTAATCGTGATTTAAGATTTGCTGAAAACTTATCAAAGAAGGTTACTGAATTTATGACCTGTAAAAACCTTATTACTGCTCCTGAAGGAACTTCATTACAAAAAGCCAAACATATTTTACACAAAAACCGTATTGAAAAACTTCTTATTATTGATGATGATTTTATTCTAAAAGGTTTGATAACTGTAAAAGATATATTGAAAAATATAAAATTTCCTAATGCTGCAAAAGATAGTCGAGGGCAATTATTAGTTGGTGCTGCAATTGGGGTTGTAGGAGATTTTTTAGAACGAGCTACTGAATTAATTAATGCTGGCGCAGATGTTATAGTTATTGATACAGCCCACGGTCATAGTGAAAAGGCAATCTCTGCATTGAAAAAATTAAAAGCAAAGTTTCCCAATCAAGAATTTATTGCTGGAAATGTTGCAACAGGTGAAGCAACCAAAGACCTTATCCTTTCCGGAGCTGATGCTGTTAAAGTCGGACTGGGACCTGGCTCTATATGTACAACAAGAGTAATTGCAGGAGTTGGAGTTCCCCAACTATCAGCAATAATGAATTGTGCAAAGATCGCAAAAAATGAAGTCCCAATTATTGCAGATGGTGGAATTAAATATTCAGGTGATATTGCAAAAGCTATAGCTGCAGGTGCACATTCAGTTATGATTGGGTCTCTTTTTGCAGGAACTGATGAAAGTCCCGGCGAAGATATTATTTATGAAGGTAGAAGATATAAATATTATCGTGGTATGGGCTCAATAGGTGCGATGAAAGCTGGAAGTAAAGATAGATACTTTCAAAATGATATTGAAACAAATCAAAAAATCACAAGTGAAAAATTAGTTGCTGAAGGAATTGAAGGTAGGATTGAATATAAAGGACCTCTTTCTGCATACTTGTATCAACTAATTGGTGGATTAAAAGCTGGGATGGGATACTGCGGAGCTGCAAATATAGAAGAGATGAGAACAAATACAAAATTTACAAAAGTGTCCAAAGCGTCATTAATAGAAAGTCATCCGCATGATGTCTCAATTGTTAAAGAAGCCCCGAATTATCTAAGAAGATAGAATTCGGGGAGCAGAGAGCGTAGAGCGTGTAGCGTAGAGCGTAGAATTTGGTAGGTAAAAATTAGAGGTAAAGAAAAGTGTTAATATATAAAAAATGGTAATTAAAAATACAAAATCTATGAAACATTCACGAAATACAAATTTTGTCCATAATTACACAGAACTTACCGTTTACAAGTTGGCATTTAAATCTGCAATGTGTATCTATGAACTTTCTAAGAAATGGCCTATGAAAGAAAAATACTCACTTACTGACCAGATTCTTCGTTCTTCTCGCTCTGTATGCGGAAATATTGCTGAAGCTTGGCGTAAACGACGATATCCTTCTCATTTTGTTAGTAAATTGAGCGATGCTGATACTGAATCTGCAGAGACAGAGGTTTGGCTTGACTTTTCGTTAAAGTGTAAATATCTTGCAGATGATGAGTATACCAAATTACATGACAATTATGACCACATTTGTCGTATGTTAACCAAAATGATGGCAAGTCCAGAAAATTGGTGTAAAAATTTTTAACAAATATTAAGATTATTTAAAATATAATACACAACTTTCCGCTTTCCGCCCCCTGCTTCCTGCTATTCGCTTTCTGCTTTCCGCTCTACGCTACACGCTCTACGCTCCACGCTCCACGCTCTACGCTTTACGCACTCCGCTCCACGCTCATCCGAATAATTCTTCTTGCTCTATCAGCCACAGGCTTATCAATCATTTTTCTGCCAAGAGAAGCTGTACCTTTCCCCTGTTTTTTTGCAGTTTCAAGAGCTTCCAGAACTTTTTTTGCATA
>DAOVPZ010000121.1 GCA_030628975.1 Candidatus Cloacimonadota bacterium | reverse complement strand
TTCAAAAATATCAAGATAAACTTTACCTGATAATTTATTTGCTAATTCATCTATTGGAATAATTTCATCTGCTATTAATCGTAGTTTATTGTTATTTTGGAATTCTCTGTTAGAAAGATAGCCAATGACATACAATATTTTATTTTCTTTAAGTAAATTATGATATTTTGAATAAATAGATGCGAATAAAATCACTTCAAATTTATCGTGCAAATCTTCACATTGTATGAAAGCCATCAGATTATTATTTTTGTCATTTTTTTTGGAAATGTCATTCACAAGAGCAAAAATTCTTATTTTGTCAGGTAATCTTTTTATTATATTACTTTTGCTTAGATATTCTTTATACTTTTTTGTATCCAAGTTTGATAAAAGTTCGATTTCTGATTCATATTCTATAAAAGGGTGTCCTGAAACATAGAAACCAAGGAGTTCTTTTTCTTTCTCTAACTTATAACTGGGATTCCAATCTTTAACCTTTGGAAATTTTAGATATTTATCTATTTTTTCTATTGGTGAGTTATCAAAAAGTGAAGCTTGTCCTTTTGCCCTTTCGTCGATTTTTCGTGCTCCAAAATTTAAAGCTGATTCAATTACTGCATATTGCTGAGCTCTATTTCCATCAAGACTATCCATTGCTCCAGCGCCAATCAAACTTTCCAATGTGGTCTTGTTAATATTGTTTATTTCAATATTCTCGCATAATTCATATATATTGGTGAACTTTTCATTCTTTTTTCTGCCATCAACAATTGCATTAGCTGCATTTTCTCCAACATTTTTAATAGCTTTTAGTCCAAAGATAATTTTACCGTCTATTACATTGAAATTATATTCGCTCATATTGATATCTGGATGCAGGACTTCTATACCCATCCTATTGCAATCATTAATGAATTTTGCGATTTTATCATTATCTTGCTCCACTGTCATAAGTGCAGCCATAAATTCTGCAGGATAATTCGCCTTTAGATATGCAGTCTGATAAGAGATAATACTATATGCCACACTATGAGATTTATTAAATCCATATTGAGCGAATTTTTCTATTAGTTTGTAAATTTCTTCAGCAGTGTCCTGGTTGACATCATTTTTCAATGCTCCTTCAATGAATTTTGGTTTCAGCTTATTCATTACTCTTTTTTGTTTTTTTGCCATTGCTTTTCGAAGAATATCCGCTTCACTGAATGAAAAGCCAGCGAGTTTATGTGCAATCTGCATAACCTGTTCCTGATAAACAATAACTCCATAAGTTGGTCTTAAAATTTCTTCAATCAAGGGATGGAGATAAACAACCTTTTCTTCATTATTTTTTCTTCTTATAAATACATTGTGCATTCCACTATTCAAAGGTCCCGGACGATATAGAGCTGTGCAAACTGCAAGGTCATTAATACAGCTTGGTTTTATTTGCATTAGAACATTTCGCATTCCAGTTCCTTCGAATTGGAATACACCATCAGTATCACCTTTGCATAAAAGTTCATAAGTGGTTATATCATTTAAGTCAATAGTATCAATATCAATTTCTTTATTATGATTCTTTTTCACTAATTCAAGGGTTTTTTCTATACATGTAATATTCTTCAAACCAAGACAATCTAATTTAAGCAATTTGATTTTTTCAAGCCACTTTCCTTCATACTGAGTAACAATACTATTATCTTTTACAGATTTTGCAAGAGGAACATAGTGAATTAAATTGTCCGGGGCAATAACTAAACCTGCTGCATGTACTCCTGAATGACGAAGTAAACCTTCTAAGGTTTCGGAATATTCTATTAGTTTCTTATATTCTTCTTTGCTATTAATAAGATTTTGAAGTTCTGAATTTTCTTCAATAGCATTCTTAAGTGTTATTCCGGGACGAGAACTTATCTTTTTTGCAATTTGGTCAACTTCTCCCTGGGGTAATCCCATTACTCTACCAACATCTCTAACAACCATTTTTGCACCCAAACTTCCAAAAGTAATAATTTGACTTACATTTTCTCTGCCAAATTCTTTAACAATGTAATCTATAACATCATTGCGTTTTTCTGCAGAGAAATCTATATCAATATCTGGCATACCTACCCGTTCAGGATTAAGAAATCTTTCAAAAATTAAATTGTATCTTAAGGGATCTATTCGCGTTATATCAGTTAGATAAGAGACTATACTCCCAGCAGCTGACCCTCTTCCTGGTCCAACCATAATGCCCATATTTCGAGCTGAAGATACAATATCTCTAGTTACTAAAAAATATCCAGCAAATCCAGTATCTTTAATGACTTTTAATTCATAATCTATTCTTTGTTTTATTTCGTCAGTAACTGAATCATATTTTTTTTCTACAGCTCCGTAAACCAAATCTCGCAAGTATTCATCCATATCTTTACATTCAGAAGGAATAGAGACTTTAGGCAGAAGGAATTTATCAAAGCGAAATTTCAGATTACATTTTTCAGCAATTTTAATTGTATTGTCTATAGCTTCAGGAAAGTCTTTAAAGAGTTCCCGCATTTCTTCTTCAGATTTAAAGTAAACTTGATCTGTATTGAATCTCATTCTATTCTCATCTTTCAACAGTTTCCCTGTTTGAACGCATAAAAGAATGTCATGTGCTTTTGCATCTGATTTTTTGAGATAATGATTATCATTTGTGCAAACGAGTTCAGCATTGGTTTCTTTGGATAATTTTTTTAGATCATCGATTAATTTTTCCTCTTTATCTAGACCAATTCGCATTATCTCCAGATAAAAGTCATCTTCACCAAAAATCTCTTGATAGCATTGCACTGCTTTAACTGCATTTTTGTATTTTCCTGCCAGAATCAATTGTGGAATTTCTCCTTTCATACAACCGCTTAACGCAATAAGACCTTTCGAATATTGTTTTAACAAATGTTTATCGATGCGGGGATTGTAATAGAAACCATCAAGAAAACCGATGCTGGAAAGTTTAACAAGATTATTATATCCAGTAAGGTTTTTTACAAGAAGTGTTAGATGATGTCTGATATTTTTCTTATCTTTATCAGAGTCTATACTTCCATTAATTACATAAGCTTCCATTCCAATAATTGGCTTTATTTTAGCCTTTTTAGCTTCCTCATAAAAGTCTATAATACCATACATATTACCATGATCAGTAATTGCAACTGCAGGCATTCCCATTTCTGAAGCTAATTTCAACATATTTATAACACGGCAAGCTCCATCTAAAAGGCTATATTGAGTATGGTTGTGCAAATGAACAAATGACATATTATCTCCTGAAAATATATTGTAGAATGAACAATTATTTTTATTAAAAATAAAGGCAGTCAATTTTTATTTTGACTGCCAATTAATTATTAATAATTTATAAGTAATAATTGAGTATAAAAATCAATTAATTTGGGAATAAACACTTACCCGTCTTCTTTTTTTTCTGGTAGTTTTACATCCATGAAATCTATATGGTTCGAATTTTACATAACCATCAATAAGCGAGAATAAAGTATAATCGTTTCCTAAACCTACATTATTCCCTGGATGAATTTTTGTTCCTCTTTGTCTTATTAGTATATTTCCTGCTTGAACAAATTCGCCACCATACTTTTTTACACCTAAATATTTTGGATTGCTATCTCTTCCGTTTTGAGTGCTACCAACACCTTTTTTATGTGCCATTTTATCCGCCTAAGAAGGATTTAACCCTCAATAATATCTTTAATTTTGATTTCAGTATATTGTTGTCTATGACCTTGTTTTCTACTGTAACCTTTTCTCCTTTTTTTCTTGAATACAATAATTTTTTTTTCCTTTCCATGAGACAAAATCTCAGCAAGAACCTTTACTTTTCTTACATAAGGTTTACCAACTTTTGGTCTTTTCTCACCTTCCAAAACTAAAATTTTGTTAATATCTAATTCTGTTCCAACTTCTTGACCGTTAAGATATGGAACTTTCACAATGTCATCTTTTTGCACCTTAAATTGCTGACCTTTAAAATCTATAATAGCATACATTATTCTCCTTGAAAATTAGGAAATAAAATCTCTTCAAAGGTAAATCTATGTCAAGTTTTATCAAAATATCTATCATGCATACCCCCAAAAATTTAAGACAAATCGGTTTATTTTAATAAACAAAGAAAATAATTAAAAGAAACCCACGAATTTATTCGTGGGAAAATAGAGCAAATGCACTT
>DAOVPZ010000081.1 GCA_030628975.1 Candidatus Cloacimonadota bacterium | reverse complement strand
TACCAACTAAAAGAGTTAATACAACAATAGCTTTTCCAACATCTTGACCTTTTAAGCAACCCAATTGAGCAGGTTCATTAGAAAGATAAGCAGAGGCTGCGTATAGTTCTTCACCAATTAATGTATAATCACAAGCAGCTACGAAGAAAGGCAATTGGCTGGGCATAGCTGTACCAGCAATCTGAATAGCTCCACTCTCAAAGCCGGTTTCTGCCAGGATAAGTGACTCTGCATAAAAAGCTCCCAGGTAGAAGTTGGCTGCTGGCTTTTCTCGCATTATGATTCCATCTACTCCAGCGACATATCCAAATTGGTCATCAGTTAAATAGAATACAGAATCTGGATTAAAAGCATCAGCTCTTCCAGCACTTATGTATGCCTCTTTCACAATCTCTTTTGCAGTTGAAAGCACCATAGAACGACAAACAGGCACATATAAAGTGGATTCATATTGAGCAACTTTTTTAGCCAAATGTCCAAGTATGTTTAGGCTAGCAATTGTTTGCATATCATCCAAATCTAAAATTCCAGGAACATAAAGTAATGGCTTTCCCATTTCTGTTGCTCGTCCGACTGCTTCTTCCATTGTATCTAAACCACTTATTCGTCTGATATATAGTCGTTTTCCTTTTCTGGCAGAGGTGATAAAATATATTATTGAACATGCAAGCAGAATTGTCATAATTAGAAGAACTATTTTTTCTGTATCAAACCATTGGGCTTTTGCAATAGTAGAAGCTTGGAGAGGTGGAATTAGTTCCTGCTCATTTTTATCAAGAAATTTTAGTTTATAGTAGAATTCTGAATCAGGTGTAATATCTTTTTCATCTAAATATTTACGAGCTGTTTTACTAGGGTTAGTAAGTAATTCATAATTTGTGCCATCTAAACTTCTTTCAATATTAAAGTTCTCTACTTCTAAATTTCCGATATCCCATTTAAGTAAAATAGCACTTCCATCATCATTTGGGTTATCTTCAGCAATAAATGAAACTTCTTGTGCTAATATGCAATTATAGATGAGTAGAAAAAATATTGTTATTATATAGAAAGTTTTCATAGTTGCTCCAGTGAAAAAATGGAAAATATTTTCAAATAAAAAATAAATTATTGTAAAAGCTGTCAATAAAAACAAATTATTATGATTTTTTTCGATTTTTTGTAAGGAACTCCTTCAGATGGATATGATAATGTTTTATTAATGAAATTCCGATTAACAACATAACTAATGTCATAAGTGAATGGAAAAACAATGTAATTGCACTTATGAATTCTTTATTATATCCAAAAATGCCCGTAAAAATTAATACTGAAATCAACTCATTAGAGCCGATTAATGCTGGAGGAGCTGGAATAATATATGATAGAAATAATAAACCATAACCAAAAAATGCTATTGGCATCAATATAGTATGGTCTCCAAAGGCTTTTAATACAAACCAAAAAGCAAGACAATTTGATATAATAGCTATAATAGAAAAAAGAGCAATTGTAAAAAATAATTGAATATTCAACTGTACATCTTTTAAAGAGTTTAAGAAATTGTTTACTAAATATGAAATTCGTTTTGCTAATTTTGTTTTTGCAAAAACTTTTATTATGGATTTTGAAACAGAATCTGGATAACTTAGAAATAATATTAGAATTACCACACCCAAACAAAGTAAAATGACAAGAATTGTAATAAGATAATTAATAACATTTGTAAGTTTGTATTTAATAAAGGGTAATAATATGACAATAAATATTATTGGAAAAGCATCCATCAAACGGTCGATAAAAATAGTAGATACAGTTTTGGAGATTGGTTCATTATATACCTTTTTTACTTTATAGCTCTTAATTAATTCTCCAATTCGAATCGGAATCAAAAAATCTACAAATGCTCCTATAAAATAGTATCGCAAAGCATCTGGAATTTTGAAAGTGGGAATAAGTCTTTTTGTGATAAAATGCCAGCGAATAGCTCTTAAAGAAATTGCTAAAAGTACGAAAAAAACAGTTAGAATAAGGTAGTATATATTAATATTTTTAAAATAAGAGAACATCTCCTCAACATCAATTAATTTAAGCCATATTATTACTAAAAACAAGCCTATTACTGCAAAAATGATGATCTTTTTCATACTAATTGTTTCTTTGCATTCTGGTAAAGAAAGCTACACCTCTAACACCACGATCTTCTAAAATATTTTCCAGAACGAAACCATACTCATAAAGTATATCTTTAACTTGTTTAAAGGAGATAATCCAAGTATGCCATTCGATTAAGATAGCTTCAACTCGCTGAACAAAAGGATTTATAGGAACCAAAAAGTCCTTTTCAGAACCTTCTATGTCAATTTTCAATAAGTCGCAAGGCATATTGCCAAAATGTTTTTTCCATTGAGCTTCAAGATTTATTTTGGGGACAATAGTTTTCTTCCACCCTTTTACTTCCGGAACACCAGGTTCATAAATAGGATATTTCGAGGATGCCAAATTTGAAGGATTAATATAAAATTCTTCGGAATCATTTGAGTCCTGAGAACCAACCAATCCATGAATTGTATAAACTTCTTTCAATCCATTTTTTTTGATAATCCAGTTTGTTTCGTTTATCATATCTTGATTTGCATCTATCGCTAAGCCACGCAAATCCCTTTGTTTTGTAATATGCACTATTAGAGCAATAAAAAGGCCAATATTACAGCCAAGATCTACAAATGTGGTAGTGTTTTCAGGAACACCATTATGATAAAGTTTACGATTAAAAAATTCATCTGCCACAAAAATTGTTTCTAAATAGCGACACCGATAAAAGGTTCCACTTTCAGGTATTCTTTTTTTTAATGGAAATAGATGAAGAAATCCATCAACAAAAAAACGAAGTTTCAATCTATGAAAAAAGAAATGAAATAATATCTCAATAATTTTTATCTTTCCAAGTCTTTCTAACAGGGTCATTATATAATTATTTGCCTTTAAAATTTTGAATAACTAATGACTATTTTGGTTGTATTTCAAATATATGTAATGAAAAAATGTCATACAGATAGTTCTTTTGTTTTCATTCAAATTAACTTATTTTCTTTATACCAATCAACAACAATATCAACCCCTTCTTTTAAGTTGGTTGTAGGATGATAATTTATCGCTTCATCTAAATCCTTATGAATATCTTTGAACAATCTATCAACACTTAAATCTTTAATTCTTCTACTATTCAAAGGAGCAGTTTTATTAATTAATTTAAAAAGAATTTCAATAGGGTAAATAGAAATTGATCCAAACCAAACAGGAATTTTTATCGACCCCCTTTTTTTGCTTAATTTTTCAGAGATTGTTTCAACAAAATAATTTATAGTAAATTTTTCATCATTAGCACAAATAAATGTGCCTACTTTTTCTGATTTCATAAACCTAATACAAATTTCAATTAAGTCATCCACAAATATTACAGGTGACATCAAATTCTTGCCATTTCCAAAAGTTGGAAAAATGCCTTTTTTAATCAACCTGACTGATTTCAAAAAATCAGATGTGAAATCATTTTTGCCATATACTAAGCTTGGGCGAATTATAACAAGTGGCGTTTTATAAGATTGCGCCAATTTTTTTATTTCACACTCACCTTGATATTTTGATTCTCCATAAAGAGTATCGGGAAGTGGTTCTGTATTATTATTAATTACTGTTCCTCTTTGAAAACCAACAGCTGCCAGACTACTAAAATGAATGAATTTTTTTAATTTTGGATTCTTTTCAATAATTGATAAAAACAGATTAGTTGTTGCATGAACATTTGTTTCAACCATTTCTTGATATATTTTTTCGGAGGTTGCTGAAAAAATACCGTATGCTGCTAAATGGTAAACAATATCAATATTGTTAGGTAAATTTGTTAAACTTTCTTTATCTCTCAAATCTGCCATAAAGATTTTGACATCTAATTTCTTTAAATCCTCAATATTACTTGTTTTCCTGACAACACAAGTAACTTCATATTCTTCTTTTACAAGACGATTTACCAAATGAGATCCAATAAATCCTGTTGCGCCTGTTAATAAAATATTCATTATTCTCTATTAATTATCCTTCTTATTATCAGTTTTGATTTATAGAAAACAAAACTAATTGATATATTTAATTAGAATATTTTCATTGTCAATTATTTTGGTTTGTAATTCTTTAGAAGTTGTTAAGATAAATTTTAATGATGTAAATTTCTTTTCTTTTTCTGATTTTAGTATCTTTTTTAAAATATTATTATGAATTTCTTTAGATATAATGTGGTTTTGGTTATAGAATTATAAATTCTATGTAGTTGCTATATTAAGATTTATAAAATAAATTTAGAAGTAAATAATAATAGTAATTATTGCATTATGAGTAAACAAAAAAAGTTCTTGACAAAATTTTATTTAAAAAGATTCTTTTGATGCTTTTAATAAGTAACTCAAAAAGGAGGTTTGCTGTGAAAGCAAAAATAATAAACATTATAATTATTTGCATTTTATTCGCTACCTTGCAGATATTAAATGCAGAGACAATTTATGTAGATATGAATGGAGGTGGTGATTATCTCACAATTCAGGAAGGTATTAATGCTGCAAGTAATGGAGATACTGTATTAGTAGCTAATGGAATCTATACAGGAACGAATAATAAGAATCTTACCTGGGATGGAAATGTAAAACATATAGTAGTTAAATCCGAAAATGGTCCTGAATGCTGTATAATTGATTGTGAAAATGATGGCAAAGGATTTTACTTGTCTGGCACTTATCAAAAAAATACTGATATAATTGATGGGTTTACTATAACAAATGCAAGAGGAGAAGGATGGGGTGGAGGAATTAGGTGCTGGAATGCTTCCCCGACTATTCAGAATAACATAATTATTTATTGTGTAGCTGGGGCTGGTGGTGTGCATGGAGGTGGCAGTGGAATTGTATGTGCCCATGTTTGTAATGCAGTTATTCAGAATAATATTATTGAAAACAATAGCGCCATAGCCTACAATCTCGGAGGTGGAGGTGGAATACTTTTGCATCACACTGATGATTGCTCATTGCCTGTTATTATCAGGAATAATATTATAAAAGAAAATCATGCGGTTAATGATATTGATGGTGGTGGTGGTGGAATTGCAGTCTATTTTTCAAGTCCTATTATTGAAAATAACTTGATATATGATAACGATACTGATTGGTATGGAGGTGGTATTCATTGCATTCATGGAGGTAGCCCAATTATTAGGAATAATATTATTTTTGGGAATACCACTACTCATACCTCCCCAGCAGGTGGAGGGATATCTATTGTTGGTGGACATCCTACATTAATCAATAACATAATTTCAAGCAATAATGATTATGGGATTTATCATAGTTATGGTGGAGTAATAACACAATATTGTGATGTCTGGGATAATGAACTTGGGAATTATTATTCCTCTTCTCCAGGTATAGGCTGTATAAGTGAAGACCCATTGTTTGTTGATGTATTTAATTATGATTTTCATTTTCAAGCAAACTCTCCCTGTATTGATACTGGCACACCAGATACTACTGGTATGAATTTATACCCTTTTGATTTGGATGGTAATCCAAGAGTATTTGATGGAGATGGAGATGGAATAGCAATTATTGATATGGGATGTTATGAGTATGGAATCACCGAACATATATATCTTGAAATACCTATTGAATATGTCTGGCCTGGTGATACTGTTCTGGTGCCGTTAAATGTCCAATTTCCTGCTGATTCCACTTTCAAT
>DAOVPZ010000029.1 GCA_030628975.1 Candidatus Cloacimonadota bacterium | reverse complement strand
TCCCGTATGAAATTTCATTCCTTGTGGCATCTGTGATTAATTTCATTCCAACTTTTAGCAATCAGTTTCGTATCATTATAGAAGAACTCTCATTAAGGGGTATTGACCTAAAAAGAATACCGATTTTGAAAAGACCACGAGCATATATTTCACTAATATTTCCTGTCGTCGCACGAACAATTGCCAATGCTCGTTTTCGAGCAATCTCCTTAGAATTACGGGCATTTCGTTTATACAGAAACCGAACCTATTTATATGAAAATAAATTGAGATGGATTGACTATGTTATTCAGCTTGGTGCTATAAGTGGATTTATATTGATAGTATCTCTTTATCATGCTTAAATGCACAGACCTGCCCACCGCATCCCGATGAAATCGGGGGCAGGCGGGGACTTTGAAGGTGATGGAAATTTTAAATAAAAATCTTTATTTATAATCCAAAATGTTGAATTCTTAAATAAACTTGTCAGGAGTAGTTGTAACACGGGACTCTGTCCCGTCTGTATTAAAAAAAACAGGATTATAAATCCTGTTAGATCACCGTCTGGTTGTTAAAACAATAATTATTAGAATAGTTTATAAAATGATTAAATTTGTCAGGAGGAGCTTATGAAAGTTTTTAGTGTAGTGGGTTACACAAAATCAGGTAAAACTTCTACTGTAATTGAATTGGTAAAGGAGCTAAAATTACGAGGATATAAGGTTGCAACGATAAAAGATATACATTATGAAAAATTCACAATGGAGACTGAGAATTCAGATTCCTGGCAGCATTGGAATGCAAGTAAAGATGTAGTATTCGCTCGTGGTTTAAATGAAACCTATCAAATCTGGCACAGACAACTTACTTTAAATGAAATGCTTACACATTTAGATGTTGATTATGTCATTATTGAAGGAATGAAATCAACTCCTATTCCAAGAATAGTATGTGCTACTTCTGAAGAAGAACTGGACAATTTAGTTGATGGAAATGTATTTGCAATTTCTGGAAGGTATGCTAATAATAAGAATCAATATGGAAATTTGAAGGTATTTCATTCTATTAATCAAATTGAAGAATTGACAGATATTGTTGAGAAAAAAGTCTTTGATGTTCTCCCCTATGCCCAGAATGGCTGTTGTGATGCTTGTGGACTTTCCTGCGAAGAAATGGTGACTGAAATTCTCGCTGGAAATAAATCTCGAGATGATTGTAAATTTGATAGAGAGCAGAGTTTATTACTAAAAATTAATAGCAAAGAGATAAAAATTGTTCCTTTTGTTCAAAATACTTTTAGAGATGTAATTCTTGGTTTTGTAAAAAATCTGAAAGGATATAAAAAGGGAAAGATTGAGATTGAAATTAATGAGTAGTATGAATATACAAAAAGTAAATACTATAATCTTTGATATGGATGGTACTCTTTTGAAATCAGATATATATTGTGTCGATGCAATTCAGAAAGCAATTTATGATGTTTACGAGAGACATCATATAAATTCAGAAATTCCTTCTCCACAAACAATATTAAAAGAAGTAGGAAAACCATCTCGTCAATTTTATCTTGATATTTTACCTCAAGAATATAATTATTTAATTGATGAAGTTCAGATGGGAATACGCAAGAATGAGTCTGAAGCTCTGCGTAATGGTAAGGGCAAACTCTTCGATGGAACAATTGAAACTTTAAGGTATCTTAAAAGTAAAGGATTCAATTTAGCATTGGTAAGCAATTGTAGTTCGTTTTATTTTAATACCGTGATAGAAGTATTCCATTTGAACAGATATATTGATAAGACACAATGTATTGGAGATAAGAAAGGATTAACAAAAAGTAAAATCATTGCAAATTTGATGACTGATTTAAATTGTGATATAGCTGTCATAGTTGGTGATAGATTCTATGATATTGAAGCAGGAAAAGAAAATGGTTGTATCACAATTGGCTGTCTATATGGCTATGGAGATAAATCCGAATTGAAAAAAGCAGATTTTTTAATTGAAGATATTTCGCAATTGAAAAACATTTTTAAGTGAAAAACTTGACTCTATTTTTCGGTAAGCAAATAAATAACTATCTAATTTTGGAGGTATTATTTGTCAGTAAAAATCAGATTGAGAAGAACAGGTGCACGGAATCAACCTTCGTATAGGATTGTTGTTGTTGATTCTCGCGAAAAAAGAGATGGGAAATTTATTGAGCGAATTGGCTTTTATGATCCAAAGCCAAAGGAATTCATTTATAAAGTTAATGGAGAAAGAGCCATATACTGGCTTAATCACGGTGCAATTCCCTCACCCACAGTAAAGTCTCTTTTGAAACGAGCTGGAATTCTAAAAAAAATCCATGAAATGAAGCATGGTAATAAAATATCAAGTGAACAATCGGACATAATTGAAGAAGAAAATATTGAAATTAATGAAAGCACTGAGAAATCAGTGAATAACATCAATGCAGGAGGTGAAGAATGAAAGAGTTAGTTGAATTCATGGCTAAAGCATTAGTTGATAATCCTGATGAAGTCTCTGTAAAGGAAATAGCTGGTGAAAGAGTTGTCCTTTATGAATTGCGTGTTGGAGAAGGCGAAGTCGGAAAGGTAATTGGTAAAGGTGGACGAACTGCTAATGCTATGCGAACTATTCTTAATTCAGTCTCAACCAAGCACGGTAAAAGATCTGAATTAGAAATCATCGAATAATTATAATTATGAATGGAAATTGAAGATTTAGTTTCCATTGGTATTATTAAAAAAGCAATCGGGAATAATGGCTCTGTTTCCATTATTCCCGAAACTGATTTTCCAGAACATTTTAAAGAATTATCAGAAATTTTTATTGTTTTTCCTGATAATTCAGTTAGATCGGAACTTATTGAATCGAGCAAAGTTACAAAAAATAATATATCTATTAAATTCAAAAATATAAATGCCAGAGCAGAAGCTTTGGGATTAAAAAATGCTCGATTAATGATTACTGAAAATGAACTTCACTCTCTTAAAGATGATGAGGTTTATCACTTTCAACTTGAAGGATTTCATGTAATTTCTGAAGATAATAAAGTAATTGGAAAAATTGAAAGTATCTTTTCAACTAATGCCCACGATATATTAGTAGTCAAAAATGGAAACAAAGAAATTCTTATTCCTTTTTGTGATCAGTTTATCAAAAAAATTTTGAAACATAATAAGATAATTGTAATTAATCCAATTGAAGGATTACTTGATGCAAATTGATATACTTACACTCTTCCCAGAGATGTTTAAGAGCCCTTTATCAGAAAGCATTGTTCATCGTGCTATTGAGAAAGGTGTAATCTCCATAGATTTAATCGATTTCAGAGAATTTTGCCACGATAAAAATAAACAGGTTGATGATTATCCTTATGGTGGAGCACCTGGGATGATAATAAAACCTGAACCAATTTTCGAAGCAATTGATTATCTAAAAGCGAGAAGGAAGGATTTGATAAAAAGCAAAGAGTTTCCAATAATTTATTTAACCCCTCAAGGTGAAAAATATAATCAAAATATTGCAAAGGAACTTTGTCAGGAGGATTATATTATTCTTATTTGTGGTCATTATAAAGATATTGATTATAGAGTTCGTGAGCATTTAGTTAATCGAGAAATATCAATCGGTGATTATGTTCTATCTGGTGGTGAATTGCCAGCAATGATACTTATTGATTCAATAGCACGCCTACAAAAAGGAGTTCTAACTCATATTGAATCTGCAGAAACTGATTCCTTTCATGATAAATTATTGGATTGTCCATATTACACTCGTCCAAGAGAGTATCGTGGATATAAAGTTCCAGATGTTCTATTATCTGGGAATCATAAAAAAATCTCAGAATGGCAAGAAAACAAAAAAATTGAACTTACAAAGCAAGCTCGAGGAGATTCGAACTAATGTTTGCTAATATTTATGTTGGGTTAGTTCATTATCCTGTATATGATAGAAAACATAAAACAGTATGTACCTCTATTACCAATTTAGATCTTCATGATATTGCTCGTTCATGTAAGACATATGGAATAATGAATTTTTTTGTTATAAATCCTCAAGAATCTCAAAAACAAATCTTTATCCGATTAAAAAAATTTTGGAAATCTGACTTTGCTAAGTCTTACAATATTGATAGATTTGATGCTTTTGATATTATTGAGTTTGTTCCTGATATTTCATCTGCAAAAGTCTGGATTCAAAAGAAATTTAATAGGCAGCCGATTGTTATTTCAACTTCAGCAAGAAAAACTATTGGAAGTCTTAAATATCAAGAAGTGAGAGATATCATAAGTAAGTCATACCCAAAATTAATTTTATTTGGAACTGGCGATGGACTTACTGATGAAGTTATAAATCAAAGCAATTTTCATCTTCAGAATATTAGCGGAGTCGAAAGCTATAACCATCTTTCAGTAAGAAGTGCCGTTGCTGTAACTCTTGACAGACTAATTTCAGAATATGAATAAAAGTAAATTAATTTGTAATCCGTATTTGTCACTTATAGAAAGATCATCTCAAAAGAGAAATTTGTATATAATTTAATTTATAAAAAAAATATGGAGTATCATTATGGATATATTGGAAACAGTTAACAAGGAAGGAATTAAAAAGGAAGTTCCACCTTTTAAAGCAGGGGATACAATTAAAGTTCACTTTACAATTCGAGAAGCAGAAAAAAAACGGAAGCAAGCTTTTCAAGGAATTGTAATTCAGAAACGCGGTTCATTAATTAATAAGACATTTACAGTTAGAAAAATTAGTCATGGAATTGCTGTTGAGAGAATTTTTCCATTATATTCACCTTTAATTGAAAAAATTGAAATTGTTAGAAGAGGGCATGTAAGACGAGCTAAACTATATTATCTAAGAAAATTAAAGGGCAAAAGTACAAAAGTTAAAAAGGCTAAACGACCAATTGCTAAAGAAAATTAACAGTTTATACTTATTATATCAATAAAATAATGTAAATTCTCTTCATCAAAAATAGTAATTTTACTAAATTTATAATTTTACTATCAAGAAGGAGAATATTTAGAAAACTATTTTTGAATTCAATACTTAATTCTTATAGAATTAATAAAATCCTAAACAATGTATAAAATTAATAAAGCAAAATACGAATATTGGAAACTTCTTGAATTTTTGATGTTTCCTGTAGCAATTGCTTTTTCAATTTTTTTAATTTATAAATATTTATTACAAATATCATTTCCAATTTTCAATCAAATAACAGAAATTTGTTTATTCTACTTCGCAATTCTTAACATTATAAAAATTGTATATAGGAAAGGTGATTTTAATTATATAAAAAAAATTATAATAGACTTAACCGCAATCATTGTATTTTTTCTATTTTCTAAACATCCTACAATTTTCCAATCTTATATAATCCTTCGTCAAGCTGTTATATTTTCAGATATAATTGCTACATCCCAACCAGCAGTAACAATTTTTTCCAGATTTAGAAATCATCCTGCAAAGATTGTTTTAATTAGCTTTGCATTTATAATTTTACTTGGTACAACTTTTTTAACCTTACCAATTGCATCATCTAATGGAGAAAGCATTGGTTTGATAAATGCTGGTTTCACTGCAACTTCTGCTACATGCGTAACGGGTCTGATCGTATTAAATACTGGAACAGATTTTTCCTTATTTGGAAAGATAATTATCTTTCTGCTTATGCAAATCGGTGGTTTAGGTATAATGACCTTTTCTACTGCTATGATGATGCTCTTTGGTAAGCAGATTAGTTTAGGCAGACGATCCCTATTGCAAGGAGTTTTGGGCGAAGCCAATCAAGCTGGTATGGTTAATCTAATCAAATCAATATTGATAACTACTTTTTCTTTTGAAATATTAGGAGCAGGACTTCTTTTTCTTAAATTTCGGACTATTTTCCCAGATATTCAAACTGCAGTTGGTTATTCTATTTTTCATTCAGTTTCAGCTTTTTGTAATGCTGGATTTTGTCTTTACTCAGATAGCTTTACTCAATTCCAAAATAACTGGTTAATGAACATTATTATGATTTCACTAATAATTTGTGGGGGAATTGGCTTTGCAGTATTATTAGATATCAAAAACAATATTTTCAGAAGATCACAAGTAAAATCATTTTCTTTACACTCAAAAATTGTAATAACCTCAACGATTTTCCTGATTGTTAGTGGTGCTATATTGATTTTCCTATTTGAATATAACAACCAATTTCAAAATCTTCCATTGAAAAACGGAATAATAGCATCAGTATTTCAATCGGTTACAACAAGAACAGCTGGTTTCAATACTATAAACATTGTGAAAATAGGTTATGCCACATCTTTGCTTATGATTGTCTTGATGTTTATAGGAGCCTCGCCAGGTTCAACTGGTGGAGGAATAAAAACAACCAGCTTTGCTGTTTTAATTCTTTCTGTCTGGTCAATAATAAAAGGACGAGAAGATGTTGAAGTTTTTAATCGCACAATTTCGCAAAAAGTAACAAAAAAAGTTATGTCTTTAGTTGCAATCGCAATAACAATTTTGATTACTCTCATTTTAGTGCTTTGCCTATCTGAAAAATCTCCTTTTGAAAAAATTATTTTTGAAGCATTCTCTGCTTTTGGAACTGTTGGACTTTCAATGGGACTAACATCAAACTTGACTGTTATTGGCAGGATTGCTGTAATATTTCTTATGTATATGGGAAGAGTTGGACCCCTTACTATTGCATTTGCATTAGGAGAGAAGAAAATAATGGTTCATTATCATTATACTGAAGAAGATATTGCAATTGGTTAGATAAAATTATTAATTATTAAAATAATTAGTTAAATAAACTTTTTATTAAATTTGGAGGAAATATGGCTCAATTTGCTGTAATAGGTTTAGGTAGATTTGGAATTACTGTTGCAGAAACATTAACCCAAAAAGGTGCAGAAGTGATAGCAATTGATAACGAAGAAAAAAAAGTTGAAGATGTTAGAAATTTTGTAACAAATTCAATCTGCCTTGATTCTACAGATGAACAGGCATTAAAAGCTGCCAATATCAATAATGTTGATGCAGTTATTCTTGCTATTGGCGGAAATAAAGAAGTAAGTATTCTAACAGCTGCAATACTACGAAAAATTGGTGTTGGTAGGATTATCGCTAAAGTCGATAGTGTTCTTCATGCTCGAATTCTAAAAATTATGGGAGTTCAAAGAACAATCTTTCCAGAACAATATGTTGGAAGAGAAATTGCTAATCTTTTAGTTTCACAACATATTTTCACATATATGGAAATTTCCAAAGATCATAGTTTGGTGGAAATTGCTATACCGTCATTCTTTGTTGGTAAATCTCTTAAAGAGTTAGATGTCAGGAATAAATATAATGTAGGAATTATAGCTATCAAAAGTTCTAAACCATCAGTTGATGAAGATGGAAATAATATTGTAAAAGAAGAAACCAATGTTATTCCTTCTGCCAATGATATTTTAAACGAAGAAGACAAAATTTTAATAGTCGGAAAGAAAACAGATATTGATAAATTAATTAAGATGTCTGAAAAAAAAGTTAGAAAAATATAATGAAAAATTCTTTTGTTAATAAATATTTCTGATTTTGTATTATATTATCATTGGAATTTCATATCAACGCATTATATAGGAGATAATTATGAAGCCTTCCTTTCAAACAAAATTAAGAATAATCGTCCTGTTAATGTTGATTATACTAATTGCTCAATCAGCATTTATTATTCATTATATTAATAAAATACATTATACTGATGAGAACGATATACATTTTATAATAAAGGATAGAATTCTAACCATTGAATATATTTTTCTTTTTATTGAAATCATAATAGGAATTATTTTACTTTTTTATGTACCAATTATTCTCAACCAATCTTTTAAACCTATTGAAAATGTTTTTAATGAAATCGAACGAGGTAAGTTAGATATTACTATTCCAGAAGATTTTAAAAGAGGTCCAGTTTCTTCTCTGATTCATTCAACAAATATTATGCTTAATAATTTAAAAACATTTGATATTGCAAAAAAAGATAAAATTATTGAAAACCGAAATCGTTTAGATTTAATTCTAAAAAATAGCAATGATGGAGTGATTATTATCAATGATAAATTCGAAATCGTTCTAATAAATAATCATGCCCAAAAATTACTTGGAATCTCTTCAATAGAGGACAATCCACCAATACTTAATTTTCACTTTGAAGGAGAATTATTAAAATATTTTGAAGAAACCTTTTCAAAAAAGATGCTCATTCCTGAGAGAAAAATCTACTTACCAAAAATAAAAAAACATATTACATTCAGAAATGGAGTTACTCATGATGAGGAAGGAAGATTTAGTGGAATGGTAATTGTTATTACTGATATCGACCTTAAAAAATTATATGAAACAACCACAATAGAGAATGTCAAATCAAAACAAGAACATTGATATTCAAAAAGAGATTATTATCACTGTTCATTGCCATGAAAAAATTCGAATAGATAAATTTTTAGCTGGACTTGGAAGAAAAGACCTTTATTCTCGAAGTTTTATAGACAAATTATTAATAAATAATCTTATTACAATTCATGCCAAAGGCAGATCCTTGGAAAATGGCAAGATTGCCAAAAAAAGTGAGATTCTAAAGGGTAATGAAAAAATATTAATAAAGATTCCTCATCTAGAAGAAAAAGATATTGTGCCAGAAGATATTGATTTAGATATTGTTTATGAAGATAAAAATATCGCTATCATAAATAAACCTGCTGGAATGGTGGTGCATCCTGCACCGGGGCATTATAAAGGAACTCTCGTCAACGCTCTAATCTACCACTTTAGTAAGCTTTCGAATATGAATACCCCATTCCGACCGGGAATTGTACACAGACTGGATAAAAACACTTCTGGGTTAATGATTATTGCGAAAAATGATTATGTTCATTCATTATTAAAAAAGTTGTTTGAAAACCATAAAATTCAAAAGATATATTTAGCATTGACTATGGGAACTCTAACTGAAAAGGAAGGTACAATCAAAACCTTCTATGGGCGAAATCCAAAGAACAGGCAGAAAATGGCAGTCCGCCAGCTGGCGGATGGTAAAGTTGCTATCACACATTATAAAGTGCTCCAATCTTTCCAGGGGTTTGACTTGACAAAAGTATATTTAGAGACAGGGCGAACTCATCAGATACGAGTACATTTTTCATATATTCACCATCCTATAATGGGTGATAAAATCTACTCTACCAAAAAGCAGATGATAAACCTTGTGCCATTTTCAGAAAAAAACAAAATAAATGAAATTATTACTTCAGTTTTGAAACGACAGGCTTTGCATGCATATAAATTAGAATTTATCCATCCAATTACAAATAAGAAAGTTTCTGTAAAAAAAGATATGCCTGAAGATATGAAAAAGGTGATGGATATTTTTAACAATATGTAAATTTATAACGATAATGAGTCTAATAATATTATAAGCAATATAATTTACTTCAAGTTTTTGAAAAATATTGCCAACCTTTACATTAAATCAAAATTTTTGGTTTAAATTAATCACCTAATTAGAAAGGATAGTATGGATAAACAATTTTTCATTTCTAATCGGAAAAAACTATTTAAAATGATGGATGACAATTCATTGGCAATTTTTTATGCTGCCAGAACAGG
>DAOVPZ010000012.1 GCA_030628975.1 Candidatus Cloacimonadota bacterium | reverse complement strand
GCTTTTTCATTAGAAGCCCAACGA
Source organism: Candidatus Cloacimonadota bacterium (assembly GCA_030628975.1). Lineage (GTDB taxonomy): Bacteria > Cloacimonadota > Cloacimonadia > JGIOTU-2 > JGIOTU-2 > JAGMCF01. The sequence goes on along the minus strand of DAOVPZ010000012.1, from coordinate 14,258 downwards.
ATTCTCTGATTCAAGAATCTGCCCAGATTCCTTTCTGATTTGGTAAAATTATGTGTGTCATAACCAAAAGCAAATCTGATTTTGTATCCAGCTTTTCTAATCAGTTGCATAAGTAAAATGTCATCTCCAGAGATAAATCTTTTGATTTTTTCAAAACCTCTGACATTATTATAGGCTTCTCTTGTATAAGAAAGATTTTGTCCACTACAAGAAAAAGCCTTGTCTTCTCCAATAGCACCTGCTGCTGCAGAAAATATTGCTAATGTGTCCAAATATTCATATTTTTCTAAAAAGGAAGCTTGGGTTAAATTCATAATATTTGGTATTGAAAATCCAGCAACTAATCCTACATTATGGTCAAAGTAGCGAACCATACCAGAAATCCATGATGTTTTTACAATACAATCAGCATCCGTTGTTAAGATAATTTTTCCCTTACTCGCATTAATTCCCTGTGATAAAGCGTTCTTTTTTCGAGAGATTTTTTCATCTGAAATCTTTACATCAATTAATTTTAGATTATCAAATTTTTTCTGAAATTCTTTAACTATATCAGCAGTTCTATCAGTTGATTGATCATTTGCAATGACTATTTCATACAAATCTTGTGGGTAATCTTGATTTAATAATGTAGTCAAAAGGTGTGGAATCTTATTTTCCTCATTATAAGCTGCAACTACGACAGAAACAAAAGGTTGTTTAGTAACAGGCTTAAGATATTTGCGTTTTAAACCCTTAAAAAATATTTTAATATAATAGCAATAATAGATAAAAAACAAGAGAAAAAGTATGCTTATAAGTTTCATTTTAGTCTATAGAAATCTTCAAATTTATTGATAGCAATATTTTTTTACAGGTACAATAATTCCCAAGATGGCATAGTGCAAGTTTTGAAGAGATAAACTTTATTGGCAAATTAGTATTTTCTATTTCTCCAAAGCCAATGGTAATATGAGGTGAGAAATTTTCAAAACTTGATTTTTTTGGATAATTACGAATCCAATCTAAAGTTATGTCTTCTACTTCTTTCGGTGAATAAATCATTTCAGCAGTTATATCATAAGTAAAATGGTTCGAAAGTTTATTCATAATTGTTTCATGAAGTAATTGAAGCTGTCTTGTATTTTCAATTTTATAACAAGAAACTTTTTCCCCAGAAGGGATTATATTAGCATAAATACTAATAGCATTTAAATTCATGATAGAAAATTCTTTTGATATATTATGTAAAACTTGATTAATATTAAGAATTTCATTTTTACCAATAACTCCCATAGCTAAAGAGATGTGGGGAAAACAGTTTTCTTTGTTTAAAATGATCCCCGCGGACGCGGGGATGTTTTCAAAGTGCTTTAACAATTCCTTATTTAGTTCAATTACTTTGTCCATCATTTCTTCTGATGGAAGTAAAATAATATCAATTGCTATTTTATTCATAAAGAATTATATATATTGGGGTTCACTTGAGTAATTTTGTGATAGAATAATTCCCAGAAAGATATTTGAATAATTTTAGAGCGACTCATTTCTAAAGAGTTTTTCTTATTTTTTCAAGGGTCTCTTTTGCTTTTGGTGACTGTATATGTTCCAAAAGCTTATCAAGTTTTTCACATGGATAGGTTTCACAATAAGCGCAATTTTTGACATTTCTTTCAAGTCCGCACTGTCTAACTTCGCAAATATTACAAAATTTCGTTTTAATTTTTCCTTCAGTAAGACAACCAAAACAGGTAATATCTTCTGGTTTGAGGATTTCTTTGTCTGTTGACCAAAGTTCAGCAATCCTTTTCTTCTCCTTTTCATCGTTTTTCTGAGTTGCAATAAATGCTGGACAATCATTACAAATAAGTCCACAAATAGCAATCATTTTTTGCATGATTTTACCAACTTCTTAAAATTTTAAACTAATATTACAAATTAAAATTTGAGCAATTACTATTTGAATTTCTTACCATTCAATGTAAATCAATATTCTTTTGAGGGAAATATTGATTAAGTATAGTATTAGTCTCAGCAATAATTGCATGATAGTTCCTGAGTAATATCTGTTTTCCTGATTTAATGTAATTCCGTAAATTCTCTTCAAGGAATTCTGGCACTTCATCTTCATCAAGGACTTCAACATTTCCAGTTGGTAGAACTAAAATATCTACAATCAAATCTCTCCAGAAAAATTCTTGAGCAGATAACCTTACAGAATCAGCAATGTTAAAATAATCACCAAGCACATTACCATTTTTGCTGAACCACTTATATAGAATATATGGTCTATCTATCCAATAGAAACCATAAGAGACTGTTCCAGCTCGAAGCAAAAGTGAACCAACTTGTTGCTGATGTTCAATTACATATTTCAAAATACTAAATTTGATATCAAGAGTCACTAACTCGCAATTATAAATTATCTCTTTTCCAGACAAAAGTTTTTTCTTTTCTTTGCAGGGCTTCATATTCTTTTTATAATTTTATTTTGATTGATTAATACCCTTTTGGTGGTCTTATTCTTTTTCCCAATTTTTCTAAATTCAACTGCTTTATCTGATCATAGATTTTATCAATCTCAGTTTCTAATTCGCTTACAGAAATTTTCCTCTTCGCTAAAATCTCTTTTACATACTCTTCGGTCTTTGCATAATTACTTCTGTATTTTACATTTATATCTTTCCAGGGAATTTCCTTTAAGGCATTTGCATATTTAGGGTTATAGTCAATAATTCCTTTTACTAATAGGAATGCAATAGAAGGGTAGCCCAGATAACCAGCCCAGTAAGAAGCATTATCATTTGCCATAATGGCATTTATATCCGGGTCATATTTTACAATATACTTTTTTCTCCTACTTGAAGAATAAACCTCAGCAGTATTTTCTGCGACAGAAATTCTCTTATCGCCAATACTGCCAAGAGCTTCGTAAATCTTAATTTTTGGTGGAAATTTCCAGAGCATTTTTGATTTATCCATAAAAATGCTTATACTTATTATAACATCTTTTCAATATTATCAAACCAGTATTGTCTATAATTTGAAGGAACTCTTGAGACATCATCAGTTCTGAATCTTAAATCTATTTTTACTTTAAAACTATTATTATCAAACAATCTTTTATCCCCATTTTCTTCAAATAATTCTTTAAAACCATTATCAATTTTATATGTCCATCCGCTTATGTGCTCTATACCTTTGGGGTCAACAAATACAATAAAGTAATCATTTTCTTTCTTCAACCAGAAAATAAAATCTGGATAGAAATTGCTAATTATATTTGAATTAGGATTATAGTATGGGATATAAACTTCATCTAAACTTTCGTCTAATTTACTAAAAAACCACCAATCAAAATCTTTAAATTTGTTATTGCTCTGGGATAAATAATCAACTAAATCTTTAATGAATTTTGTCTCACTTTTAGTTTTAATTATATGTTTTATATAATCAACTTTCTCATCCTTAGATAGAACAATCGGAATGTAATAATGATTGGCAATAAATTTTATAATAATTTTCTTATGGTCTCTTTCAAAATCTTCTTCATCTTTTAGATTCTTTGCCATTTCAGTATATTCTTTAGGTTGTATTTTACCATACAATTCTTGTAATTCTTTTACTTGAATTGGATAATTTTTTACTCTCTCAATTTTCTCTTGTATCTCGTTAATCTCTTTAAAATTAACCTTAATATTCTTGAAGTGTCTTATTTCCTCAGTCAATTCCTTTAAATTCTTAAACTCTTGTGGAACGATGCTGAAATAATCAAATATCCTTTGTATTAATAAATCTATATTTTTAAAACTTCTTTCACTATATTTAAAATTTTCAGGAATATTTAAACTATCTTTTAAAATTTTAACCCTTTCTGGTTCTGTATTGTACAACATTAGCAAGATTCTATCATCTGATATAAACTTAATAAATTTGTTAAGAACCTTAAAATCATCTTTAGACATTTCAAATTTTTGTAATTTTTTATTTTTTATAAGAGGGTTAACAGCTAATTTATATGTTGGAATCAGCAATGTATGTTTTTTTGCCTCTTTGTTTATATCAAAAATTGTAAGTTGTTTTTCATTCTCTTTCTTACTTTCTTTCTTAAGTTCTCCAATTACGAATTCTAAAGCTTTTCTATTTGTACCGAAGATGAATAATGTTTCTATTGACTGAACTTTATCTTTAATCTTGTTGAATAGATCATCATTAATTTCTTTATTTATCTGATTGAACAATTTTAATAGTCTTTTCCTTTTATCCTTTATTGGTTCAATTCTCACTCCTCTTCCAACGGATTGAAGTATAAATTTTTTTGCATCTGTTCCTATACCAATATTAATATAATTAATCAAATTTGGTCTATTGGAATCCCATCCTTCATAAAAGCCACGAGAACCCATTAAAATATTGATTTCAGAATCTTCTCTATTCAAATTCTCAAAATAACTTTCATCTTCAAATCTTTCCTGAATTTCATATCCAATAAGTTCCTCTTTAAGCCATCCAGAAATATCCCCAATTTTTATCAAAGCAAAAGGACTATTACATGTTTTTAACTTAAAAGCCAATTCTTTCTTATTTGATGGTCTTCTTAAAATTTCAATCTCTCCGCTTGTTTCAGAATTAAATACATAATTTAAGATATCAGTTTTGCTAATGCCTTTAAAAATCCGTGCATTTATTTTTATTTTCAAACCATCTTCAAATATAAATTCAGGTTCATGTTTTAATTCATCCCAGAGTTCATTTATTGAAGTTTTAAAAACATCTTTTTCTATTTCTTCTTTTCCAATTTTTTCAAGCTCTCTAAAAAATAGCTTTAAATCAGCATCTTCAATATTAACAGAATTAACAAGAGTTAAAAGTAATGGATTATGATATAAATTTGAACGGATATTCTGAATACCTTTATAAAACTTTTTAACATAAGTCAAAAGAATCAATGATTTCAGTACTATTTTCTGTTTCTCCTCACCAGTATAGTCTTCATCATCTCTAAATGCTCTTATCTCTTGTTTCAAAATACTTATATGTTTTCCATAACCTGCATTAATAAAACTGGAAAGGTTAAACTCAAAAGCACAGGTAATTACATCCCTTGGGTCAATAAAAGTTGCTGATGAGTTAAACAAAAACCCATTCCTTGAAAGAATAGAATAAATATGTTGTCTTTTTGAGTCTTCTTTATCACCCTTGTGTGCTTCATCTAAAAAGATATACCATTTTCCATCATTGTCATAGTTTCTAAAATCAATAATTTTTTCTTTTTGCTCATCACTAAGATTATCAGAACGATAATAAAACACAGGTATTCCGAATAAAGCTCTTTGTCTCTTAACTTCTGGGTATTCTTTTAGTTCTTTTAAATCAATTGTGATTCCTCTTGCATAATTAAACTCATTCACATGTTTTTTTAGTTGTTCAATCAAATCATCTCTATGAGTTAAAATCAAAATATCATAAGAAGGAATTTCTTTTCTTTTTATTAGTTCAGCTAAAATTTCAATAAGTTTGATAATAACAAGAGTTTTACCACTTCCAGTTGCCATCCAGAAGCACATACGGTTGATAAAATGTTCATAGGAAGTTTTTCTGTCTTCATAAGGATAATATTCGGTAAGAAGGTTGAAGATATTTCTCTTTCTCTTATCTAATTTAATATCAAGATTTTCATCCAATCCATTGTCTTTATACCAATTAAAAAACTTCTTTTTTCTTTCCTGATTTAATTCTAATGTTTCATTTTCTTGATAATCTACTAAATTCTGAAAATACATCCACAGAACTTTTATGGCATTTTTTACTGCATCAATTTGATAATCCCAGAGTTTTTTTGTTTTGGAAAAACTTTCTAAATCAAATGAATTCCAGGTGGGAGATAAATCCTCAAATTTAAAATCTTCAATTATGTCCTGTAGAAACACTTTTTGCATATTAATTTTTGCCTTTTTCTAAAATATCTTTCATTTGTTTTTTCAATTCTGGTAGTTCTTGATCAATAATACGCCAAACAATTGCTAAACTTATACCAAAGTATACATGAGCGATTCTATTTCTAAGACCTATCATCCCTCTCCAATCTACATTCTGATATTGATTTTTTACTTTATCAGGTATATTATTTGATGCTTCACCGATTATCTCAAAATTCCTAACAACAGCATCAATTGTTTTCCTATCATTCTTAAAATCCTTAAAATTCATATTTGCAACATATTCTTCAACCAATCCAATAGATTCTAATATATCTTCAATAAATAATTTCCATTCTCTCTTAGACATAGGTCAAATCCTCCATTATGTATTTTCGTCTATTAGGCTTAATTGCATCTGGGGTTATTAAATCAACCTTGGCTTTTAATATTTCTTCTAAAAAGTCTGCAAGATGAATAAAAAGAAAACCTACAGATTCATTAAACTCCACTAAAATATCAATATCGCTTTTCTCATTTTGTTCATCTTTTACATAGGAACCAAATAGAGCTATCTTTCTTACTTTGTATTTTTCCTCTAATTCTTGTTTATGTTCTCTTATAATTCCTTTTATTTCTTCAATCTTTTTCATTTTATCACCACTTATCACCACCATATTATATGTATTTCATTTAATCTTATTTTCTTTCCTCAGTATTTTAAAATGTACAAAGCACTTTAAAATATTCATCTCTTTAGGCGGATTTTAATTCTATGATTTGGGATTCAGCTGAATTTAAATCCATACTTCCTTTCTCTCTTCTCAAATGCCTCTTTTCCGCCCTCCAAAATTTCGCAGACATGTTCTCTAATACCTTGTTTTTCTAGAACAATACTTGCAGAATCATTTTTAAATGTATTTTCAAGCGCTCCGCTAACATAACATATTCTTGAGTTCTGTTTTTTCAAACCTCTGTCAAAATCTGCAACGATGACTTGTTCGGAATCAGTGTTAACAACAAGATTTGGATTATGAGTAACTATAATTACCTGCCTTCTCTTCTTGGCATCTCGGAAATACCTCATAAGAGTACGATAAACCGAGCGATTATCAAGGTTTTCTTCCGGTTGATCAATAAGGATTGGTCTTCTATCTTCTTCATCAAGTTTTAAAAATAAAATGAGCAGAGCAACTCCTTTTAGTCCTGGCGATAAATTATCAAGTTCTATACCATTGAATTCAATTGAATAACTTATGTTATAATATTTTGTAGAATAATGCCAGTTATCAAAGTCTTGTTCAGTATACTCTTCCCGCAATTGAGAAATAATTGTATATTGTTCTCCTTTGTTGTCCTGCAAAAATAAATTTTCAACATTTCCCAAGAAGTTTGTTATTAATGTTTCATCTTTTAAAGAAAGGTGTTTATTCTCAAGATTTAGATAAAATTTCAAATTTTCTAATTCTACTTTCAAAGCTTTCCACTCGTTACGCAAAAAACGTCCTTTATTTGAATGATCAATAAGTTTGTCCCCTTCTCTTGCTTTAGTTTCAATATCAAAATTGGATTGGATAGAAAAGTCAAATAATTTTTCGTTTTCCTCTGCACTTTCTTTTAAGATGTTTTCTAAAGGTGAATAAATTCCCTTTAGTATTTCCTTTTCCTCAAAAATAGACTTGAAGTAATTAATGAACAGATTTTCCCGATTACTTAACAAATCAGGCAATTTTTTCTCTGTCTCCTCGATTTTTTTAATGTCACTATTCAAGGAATCTTTTTTCTTTTTCAAATCCGATAATGATTTATGTATCTCTTTGATTTTATCCTGCTTTGACTTCTCGATTTTTATCTTGCTATTCAATTCTCCAATCTTTTTATTAAGTTTATCTAATTCAACTTTTTTCTCCCCAATTTTTCCTCCTTCTCTTTCTTCCCCTTCAATCTCTTTTTTTCTGGAATCAAGTATTTGTTGCAGATCTTCCGGATATAGAACAACTTTTATCTTTTCTATATCCTTCTCTGTAATTCCTATTGTCTGAAGGTCAATCTTTAATCTATCAGTAAATGTTTTTGAATCTTCTAGAAATACAGAAATCTCATTTTCCATTTCTTCTATTTTTAATATTTTAGTTTTTAACTCTGAAATTGTCTTTTCCAATTTAGATTTTTGTTCAGTAAAAGAATTAAGTTTGTCCAAAATTTGCTTTTGATCTTCAAAATCTTCTAAAGCATCTAATATCTTTTTCATCTCCCGATCAAGCCCTTTTATCGCATCTTCAATTTTCTTTGTTTCTTCATTCTTACTATCTTTCGCGTCAATTAGTTTCCTATGCCCATATATTTTTGAATTTATTTCCTCTATCTGTTTTGCAATTCTACTCTTTTTATCGTTCATTACTTTTAATTGAGTCTCTTTATAACTCTTAAAGTCGGTGAAATCAGCCTTATTTTCTGGAGGAATTTTTTGGAAAATTACATTCTCAATTTGCTCTTCAAGTTCTCTTTTCCCTATTTCAGAGCATAATTGGTCAACAAAATCTTGCGGTATGAATCTTATTTTACTATCTTTTTGGAGCATTTCTAATTTATCTCCAACATCTTCCTTATCTACAATACCATCTCTCCATTCTACCATTATTTTCGTACCTGCTAACTCTTTGAACGCTTTCTTTAAAAATGATTTTTCTCCTTCTTTATAAATTCTATAACTTTTTGTAGCATAAGCAATTAAATCCAATACAGCGGTTTTACCAGTTCCTTTTCCGCCTATAACACTGATTAATCCTTCGTTTAGTAACACAGGGTTGTCATCTACAAACCATCCATTTGAATCGCTCACTGTAAATGACTTAATTATTTTACTTCTATCAAGCTTACGTGGAGGTTCTTCTCCTATGTAAACTCTTTCCTCTGGCTCGTAGATAATCTGTTTTAATCCTTCAAAAGTAGGATCTGCTTTGATCCAACAATATTTATTGATTGGGTTAGAGTTCTCGTCTTTTAATTTACCAAATGGATAATCATCTTTATGAGAATCACTCCCTTTAATGCAAGGAATTTTTCTATTATTAAGCCAGGATTTTATTTGTGCTTCCAAATGTTTATCACTTTTCCAAAGAAAAAAATCTATTTGTTTTTTATTAGATGACCCGATAATATGCGCTTTATCTATTAATCCGAGTTTGAAATATTTGTCGTTAATTGGATCTATATTATCAATCCCTCCATATTCATCATATGGCAACCATACTAAGAAGTGATCTTTTAGATTATTGTCTTCCTCGAGAGACTTTATGACCTTTAAATAATCAAAACTCAATTTTAACCTTTTATCTGAAGAATCTTTTATATTACCTAAGCTTTCTGTCTTGCCACCTTCGTAAAAACACTTTAAAGCATTTAGCCAAGTTCTTATAAAAGACAATTCTATTTGATTGTTAAATATGATGTGAAAATTTATCATTATACCTTTCTTTGCACGCAGGTCATTTTTATCTAAAATTATATTATTCATTCGGAATTCTATACAGGGAAATAGTACTTTATTTTTAATACTGTCATCGTTCAAAATCTTCTCATAACCAGAAATACTACAATAATCATTTATACCAACCACATCTGCACTGCTTTTTTCAAGGTTTGTAACAAACTTTTTGTAATTACCTCCGTATGAATAGGGTGTATGCACATGTAAATCCCATTTTCTCCATTCAGAACCTCTCAGATATTTGAAACCACTCATATTTTCACCTCCTTCTTTTCACCACCATATCAAAGGTTTTATTAGTTTATAATCTAAATCCTTCAGGTCAATCTTTTCACCATCTTCTCCGCCAGAGGCGGATCCGCCTTCGGCGGAAAACTCTACTTCATCAGCGGTGATTTTCTTTATCCATCTGCCGAGTAAATTTGAAAGAGTTTCTGGAATATCTATGCTTGTTCTGAGCGGAGTCGAAGGATCAGGATAAAGCTTTGATAAGTCCACATTTACCGTGTTATTTTCATAATCTATTTCCAGAGAGGATAACATCTTTAAATCCCTCATAAATACATATTGATTATACGGGTCCTGATTCGGATTATCAAACAAATCTGAATCTTCATATTTTACTTTTCTTAGAGTATCTTCGTATTGCTCAAGTTCGTAGTATTTGAAGAAGCCACCACCTTGCCAATGAACTTCTTTTGATATACCTGATTTATTACTTGCCAAAACTTTCTTCATTCTTGGCAGAACTACTGTATAAAAATGTTCACCCATCTCAACACCAAGCCATTTTCTTTTAAGTTTATGTGCTACTGCTGTTGTTGTGCCACTTCCTAAAAAGAAATCCATAACAATGTCTTTTTCGTTAGATGTAGATTCTATTACACGCTTTATTACTTCTTCAGAATTTTCGGTTTGGAATTCTGCCCCAAATTTATATCCTGTTATATCCGTCCAGTTAGAATCGATAATTTGTTCTTCAGTCTCCAAATATTCCGGAAGCCCCTTAACTTTTAATCCGCGACTATCAATATAAGACGCTTCTTCATTAATTCTTATTCTTCCTTCTTTTTCTAATCTAAGAATTGACTCTTGATTATATGTCCAGTGTCTTCCTCTTTGTGGATAAAGTAATTTACCTAAAATATAAGCAGGTCTGCCTTTACCAGATGAACTCATGGGATGCCATCTTGGTTTAATGGGTTGTTTGCAAAAAGTACAAATTCTTGCCCTATTAACGGGATTGAAAAATAATCTATGAGATTTTGAATAAAAAAAGAAACTTTCTGTAATTGTGGTAAAAGTACCAGATGGTTTCTTAAATCTATTTACAATTATCTCATTCCTAAAATTCCTCTCTTCAAAAATCTCATTCATCAAAAGCCTAATATACATATTTCCGTTATAATCGCACCTAACAAAAATGCTTCCTCTGGGATTTAAAACATCCCTTGCCAACTGTAATCTATTTTCAAGTAAAGTAATCCAACTTGCATCTTTATATTTAACTGAATAAAAATAATCAGCATCGGCCTCTTTATTAAATGGTGGGTCAATATAAATCGTCTGCACCTTTTCTTTAAATTTCGGCAAAATTGTGTTCAATGCCTGATAATTTTCGCTCTTTATCAGCCATCCATCTAAAGAATTATCCAAATTATCAAAAAGAGATAAAATCTCAAGTTCTAAATCCTTAAAGTGTTTCGTGTCTATTGGTAAGTGTTTGTATTTAGAGTTTAGAGATTCTTCACTATCGTTCAGAATGACAGAGGGAGATGAAAGAATGACAGAAGGATTGAAACTTGCGTCAACAATTCCTAAATCTTTCCACTCTTTAATCTGTTCATCAAAATTTGAATGATTTAAAATTTTTTCTACTAATTCAATATTTTTATTCGCTATCCTATCAAGGGTTATTACATAATTGGAATTTAATACAAATTTTGGTTTATTCCATATTTTTACGAGTTCATCTTCAAATTGAGAAATAAAATCAATAATATTGAAAGCAGTATTTTTTAATACTTGAAGTTGCTTTATTCTTATTTCTGTCCATTCACTTTCTCCGGTAAATACATACTGATAGAGCCAGATATCAAACTGTTCTTTTAGAAATTCTTTCGCGTTCTTGTTTATGAAATAATCAACTTCATTTTGTTTTTCAAAAATTCTAAATGCATTCAATAGATTATCTTCATTGATTTCTATATTCTCTTTTTTTAATGCTCTTAAAATATAAATAACTTTGGTCTTTTTACCTCTTTCAGAATAATAGACATTAAAAACAATTACATTATCACCCCTTTTTTTCTTAAATTCATAAATAATTTGCCTTTTTTCATTTGCCCTTTTATGTTCCAGGGTGGAGACATCAAAGAAAAATTTATATCCATCTATATCAACCTCAAGATTCTTAAACAGCCTGTCAGTCTTAACATAATAAAGCATGTGCGTTTTCCAGAATAACATTACATCTTTGTCATCAGTATAGACTTTCTCATAAATATTTTGATGAATAGGGGTATGTCTAAAATAAATTGAACCACTTTCTGAAAAATACCTATTAAAGAATGTGTAGAGTTTATCAAAAAGTTCTTCTTTGAATTCAGGGAATGGTTTTACTGATTCTTCAATATCTTTTTGAAGTTTAGGGAAAACACCTTTTTCGTAATATCTTGATTTAATTCTCATTAAATTGATGAATCCAGATTCTCCTTCTACTTTTGCACCTACAAAGATGTCTTTCAAGGCATTGTAGAATTTTTGTTCTTTAGTCATAATAAATTCCTTTAGTCAATTATATATAATTTTTAATAATATTCCTCAATCAACCTGTCATCAGCGAAATTAAAATATTTATTATCACCAATACTAATATGGTCAAGGATTTTAATTTACCTAATTTTCTCGGCAATTTCTTGGCAATAGGCTAAGGCAATACATAATATCTGCCTTTTTTTAATCTATCTGCATTTTTTCAAAATCTCACGCAACTCAAGATTTATTAAATCGCCAACCTAATCGTGAAGCAAATTATAAACATCCGCATATTGTCTCTATAAAATCATCAACCAAATCATCAACCAAATCATCAACCAAATCATCAACCTTATCTGAGCGCATAATAAAGACCTCTACCTTTACCAGTTGGTTTAACAACCTCAAGTTTTAGTAACTTTTTAATCTCTTTGTACGCTGCTTGTGGAGATATTATGAATATATTTCTTATATCTTTATTTGTAATTTTACCATTTTGATTTATAAATTCCACTATCTTCATCTGCTTTTCTGTTAGAGCAATCTGTCCTCTTTTGGTCTTTCTTAATCTTTCACTACTGAGCCTTAATACTCTTTGTTTTACTGCCTGAATGCTTACATTTACACCTTCCATAAAATATTCAAGCCAATTTGTAATGTCAAGAATGTTTTGGTCAACACTTTGTAATGCTCTGTAGTAAGCCTGCCTGTCTGAATCGTAGTAGTCATCAAGGCAGAAAAACTGTTTGGTGTCAAATCCTAGTTGATAAAGAATAAAGGTCGCTAACACCCTTGCTGTTCTGCCATTTCCATCAATAAAAGGATGAATTCTCACAAATTCGTAATGGACTATTCCTGCTTCAATTACTGGTTCAAGTTCTTTAGATTCTTCTGAATTAATCCACTGAACCAAATCTTTTATCAAGTTTGGCACATCTTTATTTTGAGGTGGTCTGAAAAAAACCTTTCCAGTAAATCTATTTCCAACTACAACATAACGATTACGATAAACTCCACAATCATCAGGATTATCTAATGTATCTTTTGTTACCAACCGATGAATATTTAGAATGTCATTTTCGCAGATAGAATTTCCTTTGGTGAGCTTATCAATATTGTTTAATACATTTAGATAGTTCAGAACTTCTTTTTTATCTTTTTGGATAGCCATTATCTCTCTTCCTTCGGCTAATTCGCTAACCTGTTCCACTGACAATCTATTTCCTTCAATACTTGTGGATGAATGAGCACTATGGATTATTGCTTCACGCCGTAAAAAAACTTCCCATTTAGGAATTAAAGGTGAACTGAGAATTATCTCTCTTGCGGCAGAAATACTTATAAGAGAGTGCACAATTTTATTGGTATATCTAAAATTTGGTTTAAACATTTTATCCTCTGTTCGAACTTAAATAATTTAAATTATATTCCTCAATCAACCCATCATCTGCAAAACTAAAATATTTATTATCACCTATAATAATATGGTCTAATATTTTAATCTGCATAACTTTACAGGCATTAACTAAATTTTTTGTAATATCTCTGTCACTTTGAGAAGGTTCTGGGTTTCCTGATGGGTGATTATGTACGAAAATAAGACTTACTGCATTATATTGAATTGCCTTTTTCATTATTTTACGAGGATAAACAACGCTAATGCCTAAACTTCCTTCAAAAAGATCTTCGGTATTTATTATCTTATTCTTTGCATCTAAAAATAATACTTTAAAAATTTCCTTTTTATTCTTTTGCATAGATTGGAATAAATAATCATAAACTTCTTTCGATGATTTTAATTGAATTTTTTTTCCAATAATTCTTTCTTTTAAATATCGTTCTGATATTTCCTGGAAAAGCTTTATTCCAAATGCGTTGTGAGGTCCAATTCCATTTATTTCCTGAAGCTTATCCATTGGTGCTTCAAGAACACCTTTCAATGATTTGAATTTTTTTATTGCTTCTTTTGCTTGTTGTTTGCAGTCTTTTCTTGGTGTTCCAAGAGTTAACAGCAATTCAACTATTTCATAGTCATGAAATCCTGATATGCCAGATTTGATAAATTTTTCTCGTAATCTTTTGCGATGCCCTCCAGATTTAACTTTTGTTTCTTG
>DAOVPZ010000096.1 GCA_030628975.1 Candidatus Cloacimonadota bacterium | reverse complement strand
TGAAAGTATAGAAGGACTTCGCTATCTGGAATATCTATCATCAGAAGGAAAACTAATTCGGAATACACAGAAAATCATTCCGCTAACTGTTACAATTGGAAATTATGAATATCCTGAAAACCCTGAGAAAATTGCAAAAGATAATGGAATCGACACAGTTTCTATTAATGCTATAAAAATTGCAAAAGATTTGGGAAGCGATAAAGCTGTGAATATTATCTTACTTGGTGTATTAGCACAATATTTAGGTATAAATAAAAATATCTGGACTAAAGTTATAGTTGATTGGATGAAAGTAAAAAAACTCCCTCCAAAAATTATGGAGATAAATAAAAAGGCTTTTGAGAGAGGATTTAGTTCGTAAGTAATGCAACTTAAGATTGATTAAAAAAATAGATATCATTGCGTTCCCAATCTCCAATTCAATTGGGGATAGCGTTGGGAACAAATGATCCCTCTATGTTTAATTGAATAAGGAAGAAAAAATGAAGAAAGTAATAACGATGATTATTTCTATAACTTTACTGTTTATCGCTAGTTGTGATAAGACTGGACCAGACACCAAAAATAACATAATTTTAGAGATATATTCCGATGGTTGGGGAACCCTTTTACAAACTATTTATATGGAAGAAGAAGGTGATATTGTAATATCTATAGATCAAGAAAATCCATATTATGATCCGCCACAATATTTTATTTATGCAAAAAGAGCAGGTTTTTATACAAACTTATATTATTGTAATAAAGGTGATACTATAAATGTTCATTTAGCCCCGATAATCCCTGATAAATTCTGTGGAGTTCTTTTTATGGATAATGGGTATTTTGCTGACAATGTAATTGCAAATACAGATGTTACAATAAAAAAAGATAGTATCTACTTTGATGCTTTTCCAACAGATGAACATGGTAGATTTGCGATAAATATTCCATTTGATAGTTATACTATAGAATTTATTGATTATGTTTGTGTGCAAGATACAATTTATTACGAAGAAGATTTCTTTGTTGATAATTCTTACAAGGATTTTAGTATTTACTGTCATTCGCAAATGGATAAACCCAATATCTATATTTATCCTGAATACGAAATGGAACTTGATGTTACAATAAATTTTCCTAATGGTGGCTCAATTGTTCAATCAATTCCGGAATATGGAGCCGGTTGGCATATAAATGTTAAGCCTTTAGGTTTAATTAACAATCAGTATGAATATCTTTTTTATGAAAGTCAAAATCCAGATCTTTGCCAATATAGTTCAGGATGGGTTATCAAAAGAGATGATCTTGAAAAATTTTTTGTACAAAATATGACTGCTTCAGGATTTAATCAAAAAGAGATTGCAGATTTTATTGAATATTGGATTCCTATTCTCATTGATTATCCTTTTTATGCAATATATCCCCAATATTCAGCAGATTTAGAAAAAATGGTTCAACTAAATTTTTCTGAAAGACCAGATAGTATTTTACGATTAGTTTATGAAGTTAAAGGATTGCACAACAATAACATAAACATTAGTTCACTAGAAATTCCAAAATTTGAAAGAATTGGTTTTACTGTTGTTGAATGGGGAGTTATTCGAAAATAGCAAAATGAAAATTCTTTTGATCTATCCAAAATATCCAGATACCTTCTGGAGCCTTAAGTGGGCTTTAAGGTTTATCTCTAAGAAAGCAAGTCTCCCGCCATTAGGGCTGTTAACAGTGGCAGCAATACTTCCTGGAGAATGGGAGAAGAAACTTGTGGATATGAATATAGAAAAGTTGAGAGATAAGGATATTAAATGGGCTGACTATGTATTTATAGGTGCAATATCTATTCAAAGAGAATCTGTAAAAAAAGCAATAGAGAGATGTAAAAGATTTGATATCCGAATTGTTGCAGGTGGACCTCTTTTTACAACTGAATACGAAAATTTTTCTGATGTGGACTATCTTGTGCTTAACGAGGCTGAAGCTACACTCCAACCTTTTCTAAAAGATTTGGGAAATGGATGTGCCAAACATATTTATACTTCTAAAGAATTTCCTAATATAAAAAGAACCCCTATTCCTTTATGGGAACTTGTTAATACAAAAAAATATGCGAATATGTGTATCCAATATTCACGAGGTTGTCCATTTAATTGTGAATTCTGTGATGTTACCCTACTTTTTGGGCACAAAATGCGTACAAAAACAAAGGAACAGATAATAGAAGAGTTAGAAATCCTATATTCACTTGGATGGAGAAATGGCGTATTTATTGTGGATGATAACTTTATTGGAAATAAATATAAAGTGAAGAAGGAAATTTTGCCTGCTATGATTGACTGGATGAAGAAAAGGAAATATCCATTTCACTTTGGCACGCAAACTTCAATAAATCTCGCTGATGATGATGACCTAATGCGAATGATGGCTCAGTCAGGCTTTGAATCAGTATTTGTCGGCATTGAAACTCCGGATGAGGGAAGTTTGGCTGAATGCGGTAAGGTACAAAACAGAAATCGTGACCTAATAGCCTGCGTTAAAAAAATCCAAAGATTTGGCTTGCAGGTTCAAGGGGGATTCATTGTCGGTTTTGATAGTGATCCACCTTCAATTTTTGAAAGACAGATAAAGTTTATCCAGGAAAGTGGAATTACTACTGCTATGGTCGGATTATTAAATGCTCCTCGCGGGACTAGACTTTACAAGAGACTTACAAAAGAAGGCAGATTATTAAAGGATATTTCAGGTGATAATACAGATTTTTCAACTAACTTTGTTCCTAAAATGAACCTTGAGGTACTTGTCAACGGCTATAAAAAAATTGTGAGAACTATTTATTCCCCCAAATATTATTACAAACGAGCCAAGGAGTTTTTAAGGGAATACAAACCATTAAGGAATAAAAGACATCATTTCCATTTCAGCCGTATTGGAGCATTTTTCAAATCTACATTATTATTAGGAATAATAGGTAAAGAAAGGTTTCAATACTGGAAGCTTTTTTGGGGTTGTTTATTCAAACATCCCCGACTTTTACCAGCAGCAATTACATTAGCAATTTACGGGTTCCATTTTCGGAAGGTTTTTAGGAATTATCTTTAAAATATTCAGAAAAAGAAGATCTTTGTTTCTTGCAAGAATTTTTTTAATAATAAAAATGATATGTTCAAAAATTTAAAAAATATGAAGCCTCAAAAAAACATCCTGAAAGAATTTCAAAGTATCTTTACGAACCGCAAATTATGATTTAAGTTTGTTGGAAAGCTATAGATTAATAGAAAGAATAGGTATAGGAAGAGCTATAAAATATACCCTGAAATGATAATTTATTACAAATTGCACGCTAATTGCATGCAAATTGTACGCAAAATTTAATATGGAAAAAGATATAAAAAATATGAAGCCTCAAAAAAATATCCTGAAAGTATTTCAAAAATTTATTAAACGAGAATTTTTAATCCAACCAGATGACAAAATAATTGTAGCAGTCTCTGGTGGTATTGACTCAACTGTATTACTTTATCTTCTAAAAAAAATCTCAGCTAAATATAACCTCACTACTCTTGCTGTTCATGTTAATTATCATCTTCGTGGAGAAGAATCTGACGGAAATGAGAAATTTGTAAAAAATCTCTGCTATAAATGGGGAATACCGCTTGTAACACATCATGTAGAAATCAAGGAAAAATCTAATTTAGAAAGCAAAGCAAGAAACATTCGGTTTAGTATTTTTAGAGATCTTTTGCAAAAATATGAATTTCAGAAAATCGCATTAGGTCATAATAAAAATGATCAGGCAGAAACCCTTCTTCTTAACCTCTTTCGTGGCAGTGGTGTGGGTGGAATGAAAGGCATAACCCAAAAATCAAAAGATATTATTCGTCCTTTACTAATTTTTACAAGAAATGAAATTACTGAATTTGCAAACCAGAATAATATTGAATTCTCAGAAGATTCTTCTAATTTAAACCTTATTTTTGACCGTAACAAAATCCGTCATCAAATTATCCCTGAAATTGAAAAATCATTAAATCCAAAAGTTGTTGATAAAATGTCTCAAAGTGCCAATATTTTCCAACAAACAGATTCATTTTTACATACATATTGTGAAGAAGTATTTCCAGATATTGTAAAAAAAGTAGATAAAGATTATTTTATCCTGAATTTAAATAAACTAATAAATAAAGATATTATTCTTTTTTATCTCGCAAGGAAAATTTTCGGACTCTTAACAAACTCAGAACAAGACTTTTTTACTGTTCATTTTAATGCAATTATTGATTTAACAAGAAGTACTGAAGGCAAATATATTCAATTGCCCAAAGGAGTATTTGCGATAAAGGATAAGCAATTTCTTTCATTCACAAAATCCCCACCAGTATTTGAATTCAATGATTATCACAGGCAAATCAACAAAACATCACGCAGAATTCTTTTTAAGGACCATTATATTTCAATCTCAGAATTGAAATCGATTCCCATTCATGGCTATAAATTTACTCAAAAAAATACATGCTATATTGATTTAAATAAAGTAAAATTTCCACTTACAATTAGATATCGTCAACCGGGTGATAGATTTGTACCGTTAGGTATGCACAATCCCAAAAAACTAAAAAACTTTTTCATAGATTCGCAAATACCAAGATTTGAAAGAGACAAAATTATCATCATTGAAGATCAAAATCAGATTATATGGATAGCTGGTATTCGAATTAGTGAGAATGTCAAATTCACTTCTCAAACGCAACGAGTCTTAAGAATTAAAAGTATGAAAAAGTTGAAAGACTATCGCAAAGCAAAAAGAATTAACAAATAAGGTTTGACAAATAATATCTGGGATTATATTCTAACAATAGAAGTTAATGAAAAAAATTTTTGAGGAAGGCATGAAAAATGATATCGAAAAAATTCTAATTTCTGAAAATAAGATACAGAAGAAAGTTCAAGAATTAGGTGCTCAAATCTCAAGAGATTACAAAGGAAAAGTGCCTATTCTAATAAGCATTCTTAAAGGTGGAGTGATCTTTCTTGTAGATTTAATACACAATATTAATATTCCAATAGAGATAGAATTCCTTGGTGTTGCAAGCTATGGAAGTTCTACCAAAAGCTCAGGTATTATCAAATTAACAAAAGATTGTAATTATGACATTTCTGGTAGAGATATTATTTTAGTTGAAGAT
>DAOVPZ010000026.1 GCA_030628975.1 Candidatus Cloacimonadota bacterium | reverse complement strand
TGCAAGTGCTGCACAACTTACTTGTGTAATTGACTATGATATGGAAGAACTAGGTCCACCATATCCAGCACCATTTGATGGTTGGGATGTTGCAACTGTTCAGATTTCTACTGATGGATGGTTAACTAAAGGATTCCTTGAAGATCCAGCTAATCCTTATAATGTAACAATATCCTATGCTGGACATTGGAATACAGGTAATCCTGCTGATACTATTAGCTATCCTGGTTGGGGGGGTCCAAGTCCTGCAGGATGGTTTGATGCAACATTCGATTTGGTTGATTATTTAGGAGAAACTGTTCAAATTCGTTTCACACTTGCTTCTGATCCATATACTGTTGCAGAAGGTTACTGGGTAGATAATGTAGATATTGATGTTGATGGCACTATTGTATTCTCAGATTATGGTGAAACAAATCTAATTCCTGCTGATCCAATTATTCCATATCAAGAATTAGAATATTCTAGTACTGCAGATGAATTCGTTTCTGGTGGATGGGTTCAGAGTGAATCTTATAATATTACCTTATATGCAGGATGCGAGATTAAGTTAGCAGCTCGTGCAAGACTCGATGCTGATACCACGCTCTCCGCTGGCAAGGAGGATGGTGCAGGTCTCTGGTTTGATGATGTTGCTATTTATGGCAGTAATCTACCACCTCATGATATGGCTAATATGTTCAATGTAATCCCTTATCCAGCAAGTGCTGATGTAGATCTTTTCCCAGGTCCAGGAATTGTGTATGGAAACTTTGGTACAACAACAGAAGCACCTCAATTGCGAATGGATGTGGAAGGACTTGGTGGAGCATTCGATTACTATTATAATGCTGCTGACCCTATTGAGACAGGTGAATTTGGATTTGCTTGGCTTACCAAGATTCCAACTTTTGAATTAGCAGAAAGTTTATGGACTTTCACTGGCTGGACAATTGTTGGTAATGATGCTGACCCAACTAATGATACATTATCTATAGATATTGATGTCCTTCCTGCAGGAGAATATGAACTTGGTTATAACTCTCGAATTTGGGATGGAACATACTATACTGCTACATATTGCGGAAGTTACTTTACTCCATTTAGTGATGGCCTACTCGATGAATATACCATTAATTCAGTAACAACACTACTTCTCAACATGGGTACTGATTTTGCAACTGATACAGAAACTATTGAAATATATGAAGCTATAGATGATACCACATTAGGTGCACTTCTCTATACAGAGGACTTTGCATATACAGGTGGAGCTGGTGGCACATATGAATGGGCAGTGTTTGATCTTGCTACACCTGTAATTGTGGAAGATGATTTCTTTGTTTTGATTAGTGGTGATTGGTGGACAGTTCCTGCTACTGCAAATTACTATCCGGTGTTTGATGCTATGGTAAGACAATATCTTGGTTCAGGAGCATATACTGAACATACAGTATATTTTGCTGATCCCGGTTGGGCACATTCATCAGGAGACCGTTTTGTCAATACACTTGGTCCTGGAGATCCCCATTCAGTTGATCCAGGAACAGGTTGTGTTGATGGAAGTTATTTAAGACAGAATTCTCCAAATCCATTTAATAATGAAACGGTTATTAATTATTACATTAAAGGTGCTCCTCACAATATAGTAGAGATCAAGATTTTCAATCTTCTTGGTCAGTTAGTTGATACTGTTGAAGGAAAAAATGGTGTTGCAGTATGGAATTCAAAGGATCTTTCAAGCGGAATCTATTTCTATAAATTAACTGTTGATGATTTCTCAGAAGTGAAGAAAATGGTTATTATAAAGTAACCATTATATAATTTAAGCCCTGTCCCGATTAATCGGGATGGGGCTTTTATTTTTTATAGTGTCATCATTTAAAATTGTATGACAAAAAAATTAAATCATACTTCAAGAAAAATCCAACCAATTATTTATCTGTTTTCTCTCTTAATTTTTCTTAATCCCTTCTTCATAACTCAAAAATATTTCCTATTTTTTTGTTATAAGCTTTTAGTAATACAAATCCTGATTTTTCTAATAACTATTCTTTTTTTTATTTCACCGCAATATAAATTCAACAAAAATAAACAAATCCCCCTTTTGATTGCAATTTTATATCTTTTGTATAATGTTATTAGAACTTTTTTTTCAGAATATCCTTTTTATGGTTTAGATCTATTAATATATTTAATTCCTGCAATAATCTTATTTATAATTCTATCTCAAATTCAAATTAATAAAAGTGAAAGAACTCTCATTGTAAATGCTTTTGTATTCGGTTTCATTCTTTCAATTATCCCTGGATATTTCTTGCAATCACATAATGTTGATTTTTCTCGTCTCAGTCTAAATTGGGCAAATCCGAATTATTATGCAAGTTACTTACTAATTCATATTAGCTTATTTGCTTATTTATGGAGAGTATCTTCTGGGAAAAAAGAAAAAAATTATTTTAAAAGATATTCTTTTCTTTCACTATTTATTCTTTCAATTTTGTTTTTACTTTGGACACAATCTCGTGGTGGCTTGCTTGCTTTTATTATAATGTTAACTATTCTTATATTAATATATAGTATTAGAAAATCAAAATTCAAACTTCTCATTATTTTAGTAATTTTAATATTAATTCTATTTATAGGCTTATATCATACTTTTCAATCTATTCGTCCAACTACAATAATTTTCAGAGAAAGGATTTACAAATCAACTTTTGAGTATATAAAAGATTTCTGGCTTTCTGGTAGTGGGGTTGAAACTTTTGCTCATTATTTTCCAAAATATAGATTAAGTGATTATAAATTAATTGGACAGGAAGATATCATAACACATACGCATAATGAATTCCTTGAACAATGGGCTGAAACAGGTTTTATAGGTTTGTTACTTTTCATTGCATTTATTGTTATTATTGTGAGATATGGACTAAAAAATATTAAAAGACTGAAGGGTGAGAAAAGATACTTTATTATAGCATGTATGATATCTTTCCTTTTATTTATTATTCATAATCTTTTCACAATTACAATGAGAATTTATCCACTACAAATTTATTTTTATATTTTTGCAGGTCTAATATGTGCAAATTATGAGGAAACTAAAACTGAAATAAATCAATCAAATAAAAAGAAATACATTTTAATTATTATTATTCCTTTATTTTTATGGATTATCTCAGTTAGCATTAAAAATATTGAAGGATTATACTATTTTCAGAAGTCAAAAGATGAATTTTCTACTTCAAAAGTTGGCTTATCAACTTCGATTGGATATGCTGAGAAGGCTTTTAAGTATATTCCTCATAATACCAGTTTGCTTTATCATCTTGGTTATTCATATAATTTTAAAAAGGATTATAAAAAAGCTATTGAATATTTTAATTATTTGCTTGAAATATCACCATACTATCCTCAAGCACATTTCTGGAAAGGTTATATTTATTCATTATCTAACAATTGGAATAAAGCTATAGATGAATATAAAGCTGAAATTAAATATGATCAGTATCCCAAAGTATTTTTCAATCTGGCAATAGCATATTATTATATTAATAATGAAGAACTATGTATGAATTATTTCAAAATATATTTAGAAAAAGTCGTTGAAAAGTTAGAAAAAAATCTTGTTTTAGATAGCACAACGATTTTATCTCAAGAAAAAAGAAGTATTGATTTTGCTTTTGAAAAGTTAGAAGATTATTATATTAACAAAGATAAAAATATGATTTCAGAGCTTGAAGAAATTAAAAAAATATTAATGCCATAAAGCACAATATAAATTTTCATTTAATGAAAATTTATTTCTTTACTACAAAAATTATTATACATTTAATCGGTAAAAATCTCATTTGAAGATAAATATTTAAGGATAGAATGAATTCGAAATATGAGGAACTTATTAAAAAGGTTACAGAAAAGTATCCAGAAAGAAAAGAAGAATTTATTTCAGGCTCTTCTGATATTGTTAAAAGACTATATACTCCAGAAGATATTTATGAAACAGATTATAAAACTGATATTGGGTATCCTGGTCTATATCCATTTACTCGTGGTGTTCAACCGACTATGTATAGAGGACGCTTATGGACGATGCGTCAATATGCTGGTTTTGGTTCTGCGGAAGAATCTAATAAAAGGTATAAATATCTTCTTTCTCAAGGGCAAACCGGGCTTTCTATAGCATTTGACCTTTGTACACAAATAGGATATGATTCAGACCACCCTATGAGTGTTGGTGAAGTTGGTAAGGTAGGTGTGGCAATAGACACTCTTGCTGATATGGAGACACTTTTTGAAGGAATTCCATTGGACAAGGTATCCACTTCTATGACAATCAATGCTCCAGCAGCAATTCTATTGGCAATGTATATCGCTGTTGCAGAAAAGCAAGGAGTTCAAGTAAATAAACTCAAAGGCACGATTCAAAATGATATTCTTAAAGAATATATTGCACGAGGTACATATATTTTTCCTCCTAAACCTTCAATGCGTTTGATAACAGACACTTTTCAATATTGCGCACAAAATATGCCAAGATGGAACACAATTTCTGTCTCAGGATATCATATACGAGAAGCTGGTTCAACAGCTGCACAGGAGATTGCTTTCACTCTTGCAGATGGAATTGCATATATTGAAGCTGCGCAAAAAGTCGGATTAAATGTGGATGACTTTGCTCCAAGAGTTTCGTTCTTCTTTAATGCTCATAATGATCTTTTAGAAGAAGTCGGGAAGTTCCGAGCTGCAAGAAGATTATGGGCAAAAATTATGAAAGAACGATTCAAAGCAAAAAATCCGAAATCTTTAATGCTTCGTTTTCATACTCAAACTGCTGGTTCTACACTTACAGCACAACAACCAGATAATAATATTGTTCGTGTTGCAATTCAAACTCTTGCTGCAGTTCTTGGAGGAACTCAGTCTCTTCATACAAATTCCAGAGATGAAGCCTTAGCTCTTCCAGGTGAAGATTCAGTGCGTATTGCTCTCCGAACACAACAAATTGTTGCTTATGAAAGTGGGGTTACTAATACAATTGACCCATTAGCAGGTTCGTATTATATAGAAAGTATTACTAATAAGATAGAAAGAAAAGCGCAGAAATATATTATAGATATTGATGAATTAGGCGGTATGATCGAAGCTATTGAAAAGGGTTATGTTCAAAAAAAAATTCAGGATAGTGCATATAAATATCAAAAGCAAATTGAGAATGATGAAAGAATTATTGTGGGTGTTAATAAATTTATATTAGATGAGAAGCCAAATCAGGATCTTTTGAAAGTGGATGAGCAAATTGAAAAGTTACAAGTTAAGAAATTGAGAAATGTAAGAAACAAAAGGGATAATTTAAAGGTAGAAAATGCTCTGAAAGAAATATATCAAGTTGCAAAATCTTTTGATAATCTTATGCCAGCATTTCTTAAAGCAGTAAAAGAATATACCACTTTAGGTGAGATATGTGATGTATTACGCAAAGAATTCGGCAGTTATGAGGAACAGCTTGTTCTGTAAATATTTTGCCACTAAGACCCTAAGGCACAAAGGATGAATCTAATTAAATTTAAATTTCTAGTTGTCTTAGTGTCTTTGTGCCTTTGTGGCAGAAAGCTAATATGGAAAAGAAAATAAGAATTTTAATAGCAAAACCTGGTTTAGATGGGCACGATAGGGGAGCAAAGTTTGTTGCTCGTGCTCTCCGAGATGCTGGATATGAAGTCATTTATACTGGAATAAGACAAACACCTGAACAGATAGTGAATGCTGCAATACAGGAAGATGTTGACTTTTTAGGGATGAGTATTTTATCCGGCGCTCATAAAGTTCTGTTTTCTAAAGTTATGAATTTATTAAAAAAACAAGGTGCTAAGGATATTATAGTATTTGCTGGTGGAGTGATTCCTGAAAATGATATTCCTTATCTGAAAGATATTGGAGTGAAAGCTATTTTTACTCCGGGAACTAAGTCAAATGAAATTATTAATTTTATAGAAAGTGAGTATAAGAATATCTTTAATGAATAAAATCAATTATAACTTCATATAATAAAAATTGATCTTGATGAAATAACTTTTATTCAAGAAAGAAGACAAAAATGAATATAATAGTCATCATTATAATCCTGATTGTACTATATTGGCAAGTAAAGAGTATTTTCCATAATAAAGCTAAATTGGCAAAAACTATTATTGTTTTACTTTTATTGATTTTTATTAGCACCCCTTCTTATGCTTTATCTGAATTCACTTGTATTTTTACTATGTTTAATCCTTCAGCAACTAATATTGCATTTGGTCTTGAGTCAGGAACTGCAAATATCTGGGATAGAAATCCTCTTGGGGTTTGGAGCAATCCTGCAAAACTTGGATATTATAATGGCTTTGCTTATGGTAATACCCATGACTCATGGTTAGAAGGCTTTATAAAAGGAATATATCATGATTCATCGTATTTAACATTTGGTTGGAATGGTGTTGGAATTCTACTCCCATTTGTAAATAATTCAGGGAGATTTGGAACCACTTTGGATTATGGTGAACAAGAAGCATATGATGCTGAGGGTAATCCTTTTATAAAATTTAATTCTTATGAGACAAATAGTAAATATGCTGTTGGAATAAATTGTATAGAATTAACAAGTAGAATCTTGAAAAATATTCCCCAACTTAGAAATATGAAACAATATGCTGAACTTTCTTTTGGTTATAGTCTTGATTATATAGTTAGTGGTTTATGTCCTCTTATACCAGAATTAATGGATGCAGAGGGAAAAGGAAAGAGTTGTGCTCATAATTTTGGTAGTTTAATAAAAATAAATCTATCAAAAATTTGTTATGAGATCTTTAAATTTGATAACTTATTAGAAGAACAACAAAATGAATTTTCCTTTAATGACATTTTAAATTTTGAAGTCGTTGGTGGAATAAACTTTATAAATATTTCTAAAGCTAAAATTTTATATGAAAATTCTGAACATAAACAACCACTACCATATGGTAACAATACTGCTATTGCGGGAAAATTGTCATTAATAAACCTTTATAATCTTTTACCTAAAGATTTTAGGTTTTTATGTTTTTTCAACAATATGTTTTCAATCTATGCAAGCTATGATAATGCCAAATATGGTGATAATCCTTCTACTTGGAGTGAAGGTATAGAATTTATTTTTCTTGATATATTCTCGTTGAGAAGAGGAAAATATTACGATTATAATGGACACATTGTTGGAGATAGTAAAGGTTGGGGAATCAATCTCAATTACAAAGATGTTGTAAGTTTTCAGTATAATTATGTTGAATTTCCAGGTGGTGAACTGCAAGCAATACAAAAAAAAGCAGATATTTCTTTTAGTATAGATATACTTCAACTAATAAAAATATTAAAATAAGTTCTAAACATTTATATTCTTTTCTCTATGCGGTTAAAAGAATTTTTTATCAGTGAATATCAGTGTTAATCGGTGGCTAAAATATGGGCAAAACTATAATTGAAAAAATAATTCAATCACATTCAGATGAAATGTAACACAATCGTCCCGATTGTGTCGCAATTGGGGACAATTGCGTTACTTTTGTGAAGGATGCCTCTGTGGTGAGAAAAAAAATGGACAAAACTATAGTTGAAAAAATTATCCAATTACATTCAAATGAAGAAGTTAAAGCTGGTAAGATTGTCTGGATGAAAATAGACATCCGCACTGCACGAGATTTTGGTGGTCCAAATGTAGTCAAAAATCTAGAAAAATACTATCCTAATGAACAGTTGCCAGATATAAAAAACATCCTTTTTACATTTGATTGTGTTGTGCCTGCAAAAACAATTCCTTATGCCAATAACCAGCAAATTTGTCGTGAGTTTGCTAAAAAACAAGGCATCACAGTATATGATGTTGATGCTGGTATTGGCACTCATATTTTAATGGAGAAAGGTTTAGCAAGACCAGGCAGAACCCTTGTAGGTACTGACAGTCATTTTAATATATTGGGAGCTGTAGGGGCTTTCGGTCAGGGAATGGGGGATCAAGATATTGCATATGCATTTCGTACAGGAAAAACTTGGTTTGAAGTGCCAGAAACTATCAAGATAAATCTCAAAGGAAGATTTTCTTATCCTACCACAGGAAAAGATTTAATTCTCTTTATTTTGAGAAAATTGGGAAGCAAAGGCGCATTGGGAAAATGTATTGAATATTATGGAGAATGCTTGCAAGACCTCAGTTTTGCTGACTATATTACTCTTTGTAGTATGATGACAGAAATGGGTGGAATTGTAGCATATCCTTATCCTAATCAGAATGTAAGAAATTGGCTTATTGAAAGAACAGGAGAAAATCCCAAATTCATATTTGCTGATAAAGATGCAAACTATTGTGAAGAGATTAAGATTGATGTTTCCAACTTGCAAACGCAAATTGCCTGCCCACCGAAACCAGATAATGTAAAGGATGTTTCGCAGTTAAAAGATTTGAAAGTTAATTCTGTGTTTATTGGCTCTTGCACTAATGGGAGAATAGAAGATATTCGTTATGTGGCTGAAATACTAAAAGGTAAAAAAATTGTAGAAAATGTTATGTTAAGAATTGTTCCAGCAACAAAAGAAGTTTATGGACTAATGCTAAAAGAAGGTATCATGCAAATTCTTTATGATGCAGGTGCAATTATATCAAATCCAGGATGCGGTGGGTGTGCATCCGGTCAGATTGGTATGACTGGTAAAGGTGAGGTTCAGATATCTACATCCAATCGTAATTTCGCTGGAAAACAAGGTGATGGTCAAACATATCTTGCAAGTCCAATAACAGCAGCTAAAGCAGCTCTCAAGGGAAATCTTTAATATGAGAAGCAAATTTATTTTATTTTTAATCCTTCTATTACTATTTATTTTTTGGGTTTTTAATGAATACAGGAAAAAGGCACTAATTCCTGGACCTGAAGAAATTAATCCATATACTTCAATTTGTGGTAAGATAAAAAAAGGTAAGTCTCTCTATTCTACACTATTGGAAAGTAATATTGATGTAACAGAAGCTTATAAAATTACAAATTCCCTTAATAAAATTTTTGACCTCAGATATACTCATCCCAATGATAGTTTTGTGATACAAATTGATACTTTAGATCAAGTACAAATTGTTGAATATTTTCCAGATAACTTTAGTAAATATATTGTAATTAGAGATACTTTAGGTGAATATATTACTCATAAAGAAGAGATTGAATTAACTAAAGAAATTAAAATTTCATCAGCAACTATTGAATCATCTTTATATGAAGCATTTGTGAATAAAGGAATTAATCCGGAAATTGTAATGAATTATAGTGATATATTTCAATGGGATATTGATTTTTTTATTGATCCACGCAAAGGGGATAGTTGTGTGGTAATTTATGAAATTTTTACTAATAATAATGAAGTTTTGAAATATGGAAATATATTGGCAGCATCTTATAAAGCTAAGAATTTAGACCTTACAGCATATTATTATGATAATGGAGGTAAATTTCATGGTTATTATGATAAAGATGGAAAATCATTTCAAAAAGCCTTTTTAAAATCTCCTCTTACTTATTCTTATATTAGTTCGTATTTTGGCATGAGATTACATCCTATCACAAAAAAGGTATGGCTGCATAATGGAGTTGATTATGCTGCACCTATGGGTACTCCTGTCGCAGCTTCAGCTGATGGAGTGGTTATTCACAAAGGTTGGAAAGGTGGTCACCCAACACCGAAAGGGAATATTGGTGGATATGGTAATACTATTATGATTCGTCATAGTAATGGCTACAAAACCTTATATGGTCATCTCAGTAGATATGCTCGGGGAATCAATATTGGTACAAGAGTAAAGCAACACGATATAATCGGGTATGTTGGTTCTACAGGATGGTCAACTGGACCACATCTCCACTATACTATTTATCAATACAATCAATCAATAAATCCTCTTAAGTTAAAAAATGTTTCTGGACCTCCAATTCCAGCAGAACTTATTGATGACTTCCACAGTATTGTTATGAGCTTGAATGAATTGTTGAATAATAAAGTTTCAAATTTGGAGATCGTATCAGATAAATAAAAATCTTTTTTAAAACCAAAAAAATTGACACAGAATATATTACTACTCAAATTTTCGCCTAATGCAAAAGGATTTTAAAATAAAAGGCAAAGTCTGGCTAATCACTGATAACAATAGCAATCTAATAAACGATATTGATACAGATATGATTTTTCACAATAGATATCTAGCAATTACTGACATTAATGAAATGGGAAAATATACTTTTAATAATCTTGAGGAATGGAAAGGTTTTGCCCAAAAAGCAGAAAAAGGGGATATTGTTATTACTGGTAAAAATTTTGGTTCTGGTTCTTCGAGGCAACAGGCAGTTGATTGCTTCAGGTCATTGGGAATACAAGCTATTTTATCTGAATCATTTGGTGCAATCTATAAGCGGAATGCAATAAATTCTGGCTTGCCAATTCTAAAAATCAAAAAAATCAATTTAAACAAACTTCATCAAAGAGAATCAATCGAAATCGATTTACAAGATGGTTCAACTTCCTCAGAATGTCTGATAATTGAACCTTTTTCAAAAGTTCAGATGGAAATTTATCAAGCAGGGAATTTATTCTATTATGGAGAATTTGTTTGAGTTTGAAATGTAGATTTGTAACTATTATGCCACCAAGGTTCATCCTTCGTCCCGATTATATCGGGACTACGCCTGTCCGCCGTAATACTATGGAAGGCGGGGAGAATGGACACAAAGACACAAAGTTTTAATTATCAAAAAATGTTCTTAGTGGCTTCGTGTCTT
>DAOVPZ010000111.1 GCA_030628975.1 Candidatus Cloacimonadota bacterium | reverse complement strand
TGGTTTTGTAGAGCGAATCAACCATTGCGAAGGTCTTTGCCCATTCGCAAGGATTTGACTTTACGGACAGACACTAATTAAGGTTGAAATTAATTTTTTTTCTAACAGGGCAAACCACTCATTTCAAACATATGGTTCAATTTACCCCGATAGTTATCGGGGAACCAGCAACAGCTGATATTAAAGATAAGTTGTAATAATTAGTGTCCGTCCGTAAAATCTGTTTTTTAGACCTTCTGAATGGTTGGATCCCCAATTTAATTGGGGATTCGGAATGGTCCATTCTCCGTAGCTGTAGAACATCTACTGCGAAGGATGAATTTTGTAGAGCGAATCAACCATTGCGTCCCGATATATCGGGATCGCAAGGTCACTAAAACCCGATTTATGAACAAACACTATTTATATTCCAGCAAAATTATTTCATCATCACCAATGATTACAGGTAGTTGACCAAGATCAGAATCGCCAACAATCTCTCTTTGATTTGCGAAATATGGCACACCATAATTCTCATCAAGAACAAAATCTTTTAATTCACCAACAGTTAACTTTTTATCATTATTAATATCTGCTTTATAACCACCTTCATTTTCTGAATTATGAAAGGCTTTTAAAACAAAATATGTTAAAAGACCGTGTTTTTTAGCTTGATACCATTTTGCTGTTTGAGTTTCTTGAGTGGCAAATATACAGATAACATCAGTTCCAACACTTTTTCCAATATCAATTAAATCTTGCAAGGGATTATCACTTTCCCAGCGTGCACTACTAATAGCAGTTGTTAAGTATCCACTAAAGCACATATCCATTATCAAGATCAATTTTTCAGGTTTCTTTTTTTCAATTAAATATGATAGATTTTGATAAAGAACATTCAGAGGATAACAAGTAGCATCCAAATCATAACTATTCCCATCTTTTGGAACAATGTAAGATTTTGCTTTTTGATTTAGTTGTGGTTTTGGATGTCCATGCCCGGTTATATAGATTATAAGAGGTTCTTTTCCCCGCATACTTCTGTACAATTCACCTTTTTTATTATCCTCAGTGCCAAAAATATTTCTAAATTGAGCAAATCCCAAATTATCACCACCAATAACTTTTTTATATCCAAATACTTTTTGAGCATATCTTTCAACTGACTTTCTGTCATTCAACGCAAACTCAACTGGGTTATTGGGATAAAATTCATAATCACGATTTCCAATAACTACAGCAAAGGCATCAGGATTATACATAGAAGTCTGTGGGATATTTTTATCTACATCAGAAGTCATGCTTGATATGGTAATATCTTCTTCTTCAAACTCTTCACCAGTTATAGTTATTATTTTTTCAATTGGTTGATTAATTTCAACTGACATTTTCTTATCTTGACCATATTTCCCATATTTCTCGGTTATTTCTGCTAAGATATCTATTTGAGTTTCATTAAATCTTTTATTCCCAAAAAACTCAAAATTGATTTCCATTGTTTCACCTGGTTTTAACCTATCTATTGTAAATTCTGTTTCACCTGATGAAAATACATTTTCCTGCGATATTATAAAATCAATAGAAATATTTTCTGCTAAACCCTGTCCGATATTTTGAATATATATTTTTAGAGTAATGGGAACTCCTAATATCATTTTATCAAACTCACTAAAAAATTGATAGTCTGAAATTATTACTTTCGGTTCTTGAAATTCAAGAGTAGAAACAGAAATATTAAAAGGTTCAGCATCAAAATTATTTTCTTCAGTTACTAATATTCTAAAATTTGCTGTTCCTGTATTAAGGTTTAAATTACTATGAATGGGAATTGTAACATCTTTTGAATCGTCTACAGCCAGATTCCCAATTTCTTTATCCTGAAATCTTAATCCTTTGATATTATTTATTTCATCAATTGTAGCTCTAAGATTATAAGCATATCCTTTACCTTTATTGGAAATGTTAAAGTAAATATTAGAATCTTCATTTGCATCAATGCGATTGTTACCATTAGAATCATAAAAAGTTGGATTATTGATTACTAAATAAGGTGGAGCAGTTTGTATCCATAATTTACTGTTTAATGTTAGACTATTATCAAATTCAATGCCATTAGTTTCAAAATTGAAGGCATAATCTTTATATTCGGAAATTGGAAATTTGAAATCTAATAAATTAACATTTAAATACCCAGATGAACTTGTAATAAATTTTCTCTTTTTTTTATTCGATTTGACAAAAACGAAAGTATTTGATAATGAATTAGTTTTGTATTCATAATGAAAAGGTCCAGATACTTTTTTTGTTTTATATTTATAATCAATATCATGATCTCCTAAAAAAACATCTTTATAGAATAATATTAAACTTCCACCAATACAATATATTGTTCCTGCTCCCATTAATACTTGAAATACAACTCTTCCTACGGGTTTATAATGTTCAGGATTATCGAAGGCATCTTTTAGACATAATCCAAATCCTATCCCAAGTCCTAAAAGAAACCATTCTTCAATGTTATGCAGATACTTATCAACTCTATATTTATTTTTTTTAGTAACTGTTGTATTGTATCGCAATTTATCCAGATAAGTACAACTGGTTTTAATTACAGGTCGTTCAGGTGTCGGTGAATCTAACATCTTTACATAATATTTTTTTTCAATGACTTTTTCGCTGCCGGGTAATTTTATAGGTTTAGATACATCTACAGTTCCAACAAAAGTACTGCAACCACTAAGAATTATTAAAAATGATAAACTAATAGAAATAATTGAAAATAATCTTTTATTTTTTTTCATTTTTGGTTCCACCTCTCTTAAGGTCTTGTAACTCAATTGTCTCCAATTGAGTCGCAAGTGAGGACACTTGCGTTACAAATTATAAGTCCGGTTTTGACAAATTCTTTGCCAAAAGCCGAGAGCACTCCTTTATGTTTGGAAAAAGAAATGTTTTTGGTCAGCAGCAATGCCTGGGCTATATAAAACATAGCATAATAAGAACGACTTGCGGAAAAATCTGAATATCCGCTGTTTAATAAGTATTCTGCAGCCTTATGGCTCTCTTTTGCCTTTTTAATAAGTTCCGAAATATCTGTATCTTTCATATAGAGATTCCTTCTCTTTTTGCATTGATGATAATAGGCAAATTTCTTTTTTTGTATTCTTCATTATTGAATGGAATTATTGAAATAACAGTATCATATTTTAAATCAAGCCTCCATATTGCATTAAAATATTTTTCATGTTCTTCGAGAAAATCTTTCATATCTTTCAAAAGTATTATAATATCTATATCCGAGTCCTCGGAAAAATCTCCTCGTGCATAAGAACCATATAAAATGATGCTCTTCAAGTTATTACCGTAAATCTTTTTAAGACAATTTTTTACTTCGTCTAAAATTAGATTAATATTTTCTGGAAACTCCTTCTTCATCTATCTTTTCCTTCTAAATCTTATTTTTATCATTCCCAATCTAATATTACTTAAAGCCGTTTATCCCTCTATATTTTCTTCTTATTTCTTTTCAGTTAAAAATATAGAATATCAATTTTTAATTGTCTTAAAAATAGTCAAGAAATTTATTGTAACCCAATTATCCTCAATTGGGCAATCGCAAGTTCCCACTTCGTTTTCAAATTCGTCGGGACATAGGGGACACTTGCGTTATGGTAACTCACCCGTCCTTCGCAGTAGCAACGCTACGGAGGGTGGAATTGTCCTCAATTGAGCACATATAAAGACATTTGCGGTACACGAGTGTATTTAATATAAACAGAAATCAAATTTCTCCAGCTTCATTCAAAGCCAACTGGTAAATATCATCATCTATCCAGAATCCTTTTTGACACATCTTATCTAACAATGGTCTAATCTGAGAAATCAAACCAATATCTTTTGCCATTATGAGAATACCAATTGTACCAGTTACTTCACTTTTCAATTTTGCTCTAATAATTGTTGTTCCTGCTCTCTCATCCATAATAACTAAATCCGCTTTCATTTCATCCGCTAACACAATAACTTCAGCTTCCCCTTCATCAAGTTGCATAAGCAAATATTGGTTAGTGGCATAATAAACGTAGACCGCTTATTTCCATCTTTTTCTTTGAATTTTTGTTAATCAGGAAAGGTATTTGGTGCACCAAATACCTTTCCTGATTAATTTCCATACTTACTATTAATTTTTCACTTACCAGATCCCATTCAACAAACACAAAAAACAGGATATGGGTACTATCTATTGGAATTTGTTCATTAAGAACCGAAATATATCCTTCCCCTGTTTCTGGATTCTCTTGTACCTGCCTTATAAAATATATTTTAGGATGAAAACTGATCTTTGAAGAAGTAACAAAAGAGCGTTCATACATCAGGTATTTCAATGTTGAACTATTGAAATAAATAAGATTCATATCTACTTCATCTACATTACTAAACTCTTTTCGGTTCCAAAATTTCCGGGAAAAAACACTGTTGCAACCCTCGATAGATGCTTGTGAAAATGGCTTACGGGGAACCGCAAAGATAGGACATACCTGGCGAGAC
>DAOVPZ010000028.1 GCA_030628975.1 Candidatus Cloacimonadota bacterium | reverse complement strand
GAAGTAATCGGAGACAATATTGGGCTTATATGGATTCAGATTGTAATATTGTTGATTGGGGTACTATTTCTACTTATGATTATTGGCAGGGTTATGGAAGTATAGGCATTCATCCAGAAACAGGAAACTGTATAGCAGCCTGGCATGAAGATTTCGGAGATGACCCCAAAGTGCCAATAACTTATGATGATTATGACTTGGTAGAAATCCCTGGATTCTGGTCAACTCCATTAGTAATTTATAATGATGGAACTAATGCATATTGCTGGCCCTATGTTTACATCGGTCCTTCTCCTATAGGTGAAGGTTATGTAAGAGTTTATCTTTTATCTAATAATAATGCTCATGACCCATTTGGTCATCCATGCGAAGATGTAAGAATTATGTTTACAGATGTTGATAATTATAATGGTGCCGACTTATTAGGTCTTCTTGATATTGCCAATTGGGATGAAATTACTGTGTTCACAGATTGGCGTGATTATTCCTGTCGTCCTTTTCAAGCTTTTGCAATTGATTACAACACCCCGGGTAAAGTCGCATTCATAGGTTATGATGCATGGCTTGTGGGAGACTTAGGTGATATGCCAGTTGATGAAGGGATTTTTGTATGGGAAAGTTATGACTATGGTGAAACCTGGGACTATGCTAATCTACATACCGACGGTCCAACTGACTATATATACATTGTAGATAATATTCCAGGATTTACAGATAATCAACAAAATGTTTTAGATAGCATTGAGGTAGATGTGGCAGGATGGCATAATACTGCTCTTTTTGATTCTCAGGGAAATATTCACTGGACATATATGCAGCAATACGGTTTTACTGATGAAGGTGTTGGATATTATTTTCCTGATTTCTTACCACAAGCAGAAGTGGTTTGGAATGGTTCTAATTTTACATTCCGTGAAGTTCCTGAAATGCCAGGAACAGACCCTCTTTCAGGTCATAGTGTTCCATGGGAAATTGTGGGTGATGATACTTTGACATATACAACAATTGGTTATTGCTTATATCCTGCTGATGCTAGCATTTTCCATGAAAACACTCAAAAGCAAGCTATTAATCTAGAAAATAATTGGATGTTACAGATGTGGGCAGATGGAACCTATCACCAAATGGCTGTAGATGAAGTGCCTGGATATGAAGATTATCTGGAACATCCTATTATCTTTATTTCTGTTTCCCTTGATAATGGTGAAACATGGTCAGAACCAATTGAACTTACTGACATCTACAGTACTTTATTTGATTTCTCAGACCAAATTACAGTCTATCCTTATGTTTGCGATCATATTGTTAATTTAGGAGATGGTTGGTGGCAGATTTATATATATTATCTGGATGATAATTCTTTTGGTTCTTTTATTCATGGATCAGGACAAAATAATGGTGGACAAATTACATATTGCTCAATTAAAATTCATCCGTATTGGTCTGTCGATCCTGAGAATCCAAATACATCTATAATATCTTTAACAAACTATCCAAATCCATTTGCCACTTATACCCATATTTCTTTCTCTGCATCTAAAGGGATAAAAAACTCCTCCATTAAAATCTACAACACAAAAGGTCAGCTTATTAGAACTCTTGAAGCTTCTGTTGGCTCAACTCCTTCAGAAGGTTATGCAATCTGGGACGGAAAAGATTATAACTGCAATGATGTTGCAAATGGAATTTACTTCTATAAACTTGAAACTAATAATGGTTCTGTCGCTAATAAAATGCTGTTAACGAAATAAAATAAAGTTCAATTACACAAGCCTGTCTATCTGAAAACTGGTGGATAAACAGGCTTTTTCTTTTTTATAGTGCTATCTTATTTTTTGTAAATTTGATAGAATATTACCTATTAGAATAAATCAGTAACCACAACTGAAACACCTTCAAGAAATTTTTTATCATCATTTGTAAAGGGTGAAACTGAATGCGAATCAATATCAATTTCTCCAATTATCTTTCTGTTTTTGAAAATTGGAATAACAATTTCAGATTTTACCTTTATACTGCATGAAAGATAATTTGGCTCCTTTGTAACATCTTGAATAATAAAAGTCTCCTTCTTTTCAGCAGCTTGTCCACAAATACCATGACCAAAAGGTATTCTTACATGTTCAGTTGGTTCTCCAACAAATGGACCTAAAATAAGTTCATCAAGCTTTGATTTATCTACAAAGTAGAATCCAACCCAATCATAATAAGGGATATTTTCCTTGAGCAACTCACAAATCTTTTTCAATTTATCATTTAATGATATTGGACTTCTACAGACTATTTTGATTTGGTTAAGGATTGAATCATACCCGATTGGATCGGGTAGTGGTGCTTTTTCTTCCCTCACTTATCCTCATAGACTCTGTTTGATTTTATCGAGGTTATTTTTAGCAATGGGGGCAAAACCAAAGAATTTATTCAATTCCTCACATGCATAATCATCACAATAAGCACAATTTTTAAAAGTTTTCTCTTGAGCACATTTCCTAATCTTACACTCATGACAATAACTAAATAGTCTCCCTTTTTCTATCAAACATCCATCACAGTTAATGGCATCGGGTTTTACCTCTGATTTGAATTCTTTCGACCACTTTTCAGCAACTTTTTTTCTCTCTTCATCACTATCTTTTTGAGTCGCAATATATGCGGGACACTCAGTACAAATTAATCCACAATAAGCTATCATTTTTCCCATTTAAATCTCCTCTTTTGTTCTGTCATGGAATGGTCCACGACAGTAATGATGAATTATACCAAGGATCTAAGCTTGTCAATGGCTTTGGTTTCATTTTTTAAATTTCTTAGACATTGAATAACTCGATTCTTAGTAAAATTCTTCTCATCTCGAAGTTGATTCGCAAGCTCAATAATTACTCCAAATTTCAAGCCGGGTTTTAACCCCAAATCAATCAAATCCTTGCCTTTTATTATATCTTTTGGCTTACACTTATCGACCTGAATTGCTTGGGCTCGCTTTAGTAGCCATTTTCCAGCCGGAGACCATCCCGGAAATTTAGATTTTTCAGAATCAATTTGATTTGAAGAAATTATCGTACCCCAATAATCTGCATCTGCTAATAAAACCAATTCGTAAATTGTTGCTGGGTATATTTTAGTTGCTAATCTCCTGATTTCTCCATACTTGACTTTTTCTCCACGCTTTACTTCACTTAAATATAAGTTCAATGGAGCCATGTGATTTGTAACCAACTTTAAAACCTTAGCTTTGATATTTTTATCCGCTCCTATTTCAGACAAAAATTTTTTTGTTAGTTCTTGTGCTGCCTTATCATGCTCAGGATAAACATACAATCCATTTCTAACTTGTTTGGTAAAAGGCTTGCCAAGGTCATGACAAAGGATGGTTAGCATAATAATAAAAGCAATTTTCTCTACGAGATTTTCTCTTCGAATAATCTTTGCTGCTTCATCAACACATTTCAAAGTATGAGACCAGACATCTCCTTCTGGATGTGATT
Source organism: Candidatus Cloacimonadota bacterium (assembly GCA_030628975.1). Classification (GTDB taxonomy): domain Bacteria; phylum Cloacimonadota; class Cloacimonadia; order JGIOTU-2; family JGIOTU-2; genus JAGMCF01. Next base: position 6,347 of record DAOVPZ010000028.1, on the reverse strand, counting down.
CGGAATCTTGTGGAGTTTGCGGGAGCAAGAGGAACTCTGGATGAAGTTCCTTAAACACACCTAATTCCATTCCAGCAGAAAGTCCTAAAGATGGCTTTTCTGACTTTAATAGTAATTTCTTCCATTCCTCAAAAATTCTCTCCTTTGGTAATTCTTTTAATTGAGGTATCATACCTTGAATAATTTTCTTGCTTTCTGGTTCAATTTTCAATTCAAATCGTGCTACAAATTGTAAAGCTCGTAAAACTCGCAAAGGGTCATCGCCAAATGTTTCAGAATTTGTGACTCGTAATATTTTCTTATTCAAATCATTTAGACCATCAAAAGGGTCATAAAGTTTATCAGTCAAAGGGTCAAAAGCCATAGAATTAATTGTAAAATCTCGACGGCTTGCAGCTTCATTAAGACTCATATAAGGATCAGTATTCACATCAAATCCCTTATGCCCGATGCCAATTTTTGAATCTGTGCGAGGTAGAGATACATCAATTTCTATCCCTTCACCAAAGAATAATTTAAGTACCCCGAACGACTTTCCAACATCTGAAATTTTACCAAATTGTTTAACAATTTTTTCAACTTCTGATGGTTGTAATTTATATACTTCCAGATCAAAATCTTTTGAAATCTGCTCCAAAACCATATCTCTTACACATCCGCCAACAAGATAAGCCCTGCCACCATTATCTTTAACAGCCTTAGCAATTTCCAAAACAATTTCAAATGCCTTGATTAGATTTTTTGCACCAAGGTTTTTTAGTTTTTTAATATATTCAGCTTTATTAAAAGAGATCATTTTTCTAATAATTCTCTCTGCAACTTAATTCTTTCTAATGTATTTTTGAAAATAGCATCTTTCATAAGTTTTTCAACTTCCGGGGTTTTCTCCCTAACTAAGGCTTGAGGAATATAAAAATGTGATTTTGCAATAGTATGATATTCACTATTTATTATATGTAAAACATCCTTAGTCAATTCAGCACTTTTTTCATCTTTAACAGCCAAAGTATAAATCAACATCAAGGATTTATTGAAGATATTTTCTTTTTCTTCATTTTTAGCAGATTCAATATTTTTTGTTATATTAATCTATTTTGTCAAATAATAAATATGTTTAATAACGAAACTGTTTAATAACGAAATCGTTTGTAAATTAATATCTTCTAAGATATTTGATAAACACCATTCTTTTGAATATTCAATTGTTTGAAACTTCATTCACCGCTTTACTTTTTAAAAATTCTATGGTAAGTTTTTCTCGTAATAATTTCTCATTTTCAAAAGATGAAAACTCTTTACCTTTTGCATAAACAATCCTTAATCAACCAATCTCTTCTTAAATATCCTGATTGCAATATAAGAGAATACCAGGCAGATACATAATAAAATACCTATACTTGGCAAAATATCCTTTATATGTAAATTTCGCCAGAAAATATCAGTAAAGCCTTTCATTGCCCAGTGTGTCAAAGTAAATTTACCAATAGTCTGAATATATTTTGGCATCAAAAAAGACGGGAACATCGAACCACCAAGAGCAGACATACCCAGTATCAATAGAGTTGAGATGCCATTTACTTGATTAAGGTTTCTACAAATAGCTGCAATTAATATTCCTAATGAAGAGCATGCAAGTGTAGTAACAACTATCATTACGAGTAAAGCTGGTATATCCTTGAAAATATTCAGACTAAAAACCAGCCATCCAAATATAAACAATACTATCAATTGACTGAATCCCATCAAACTAACAAAAAGCATTTTTCCTGTTAATATCTCTCTTCTTTTAACAGGAGCAATTAGTAGCCTTTTTATTGTGCCATTATTTTTCTCTTCTAGGATAGATGAACCAGCATGAACAACAGAAAATAAGAGAAACATTACTGCCATTCCAGCTACATATTGGACGAACATTATATTCTCTTCCTCTTCACCAAGCAACTGAACCGATTTAATCTCTATAGGACTTTCCAATAATTCAAAATTGTCTGTTTGTGCATAGGAGGAAAATATGTCTTTTTCAGCATTAGAGGAACCAGGGAAATACTTGTTTACAGTATGAGAAATATCAGATTTAAAATAATTGCCTTTCTCCTCACCAAGAAATTCATCAGCCTTTTTCCATAAACTGTTAAACATCAGTTGGGAAAATTTTGACATTATTACTTTTTGAATAATACCATTGATAATACCAAATTCTACTGCAAACTTTGGATCATAATGGATTTCCAGAGGAAGTTTTTCACCATTTTTCATTCTTTGCTCAAATCCTTTTGGAAGGAAAATACCCATACTCCGTTTACCTCGTCTTATCCACTCATCCATACTTTCTATATCAAATAAAATAGTGGAATCTCCAGAAGTATATTTAGTATGAACAGCGATTTCTGGCAGGCTATCAATAGTTGTTCGGAACAGTTCAGAAAATTCTGTTTTATCATCATCAACCATTAAAATCCTAATCTCATTCATTCCAGAAGGTTTACCCATTCCTCCAAAAACAGCACCAAAAATCAATGTAATAACCATTGGCACAAGATAAGTTAATAAAACTGCTGATTTGCTCTTGAAAAATAATCTTATATCTTTTTTAATTAAAATAAAAATATTCATTCGCGCAGTTCCCTTCCAGTTAATTTAAGAAATACACTTTCAAGATTTGGCTGAATTATATCTATCTCCTCTGTTTCATCAGGTAACTCGTCAATAACTTTAATAATTTTTGGCAATTGCTTAATCAAATCCTTTCCTGTTAATTGAATCGCAAAATCAGATAATTGTGTTAATGAATAGTTCTTGAGATGCTTTTTATAATCCTGAAAATCGATTTTTTCTTTGAACTTGAAAGTTGTAATATCCTCTTCGCCCAGAAGTTTATATAATTCTTGCTTTGTGCCAAGTGCGATAATTTCCCCATGATCAATAATAGCAATTTTAGTGCATAATTTTTCTGCTTCTTCCATATAATGAGTTGTGTAGATAATGGTTTTTCCCTGTTGATGAAGTTGTTTTATCATTTCAAAAATAAAGTTTCTTGATTGCGGGTCAACGCCTATGGTTGGTTCGTCCATCAGAATAATCTGCGGATTATGAAGGAGACTCGCAGCAATATTTATTCTTCGTTTCATCCCGCCTGAATACTTTTTGAGTGTATTATTTCTTCTGTCAAATAAGCCAACAAGCATTAGAGCATCTTCGCACTTCTGTTTCAGATTTTTCCCACTCAATCCATAGATCTCTCCCCAGAAGTTTAGGTTTTCCATTGCGGTTAGCTCATCATAAAGGGAAATTTCCTGTGGGATTACACCAACCATTTTTTTGATTTTACTCTCATCCTCTCGTACATTAAAATTATTGATTAAGACATCTCCCTTTTCAAAAGATAGGTAGGTATTAAGGATGTTGATCATCGTTGTCTTACCAGCCCCATTTGGGCCAAGCAAGCCAAATAATTCACCACCCTCAATCTTCAAGGAAACATCTTTTAATGCTTGGATATCTCCGTAATTTTTTGATAAATTTTTTATTTCAATCACAATGACCTCGTTTGAGTTTTTTTGTCTGACACATTCCGTCCGTCATCTGACGGACACCTATTTAAGAGGGGATTTTTTTTACTCCCCTCTAATAAGAGGGGTGCCCTTTAGGGCGGGGTGTGTTACATTCTTATTTTCTCACACTCCTCAATCCTATCTTCTATAGAAGCCAAAACATCTATCATATTCCTTTTTACATCAATATCTGTAAATCTCAAAAAATGAAAACCCAAGGATTCAAGTCATTGTTGTCTTTTTACATCTTCATTTCCTTTATAAATATGAGTTTCTCCATCTATTTCTATAATCAACTTCAACTTTGGACAGAAGAAATCCACGATATATTTATCAATAGGTTTCTGACGATGAAAATCGTAGCCTTTCATTTTCTTTTTCTTAAGTTGATTCCACAATAGGACTTCTGCTAATATCATATTTTTGCGTAGTTTTCTGGCAAGTTCTTTGAGTTTGGGGTTGTAATATACTTTCATTTTATTTGTTTTTTTAACACACCCCACGACTAAAGTCGCACCCCTCTTGAGAGGGGATTTTTCCTGAACTCCCCTCTATCAAGAGGAGAATCCCGATTCCCGCCTGCAATAGCCTCGCCTGCCAAAGAACTTGTTCGACGAGCAGGTGTGCGACGGACAGGTATCGGGAAAGGTGTGTAATTCATCACCTATATTATCTATATCCTCAAAGACACCTGATAAACTCGGTTCTTTTTAATATTAAAGCTTTTTGAAATTTCTTTTACTGCTTCCCTTTTTGAAAGTCCGAGACTAATTTTTTCCCGTAATATTTTCTCAATTTCCGAATCAGAGACCTCTCTTTCTTTTGCACCTTCAAGTAAAATTACAAATTCACCTTTTAGATTTGTTTCATCTAATTTGGATAATACTTCTTTAATAGTTCCTCGGAAAAATGTCTCATAAATTTTCGTTAACTCTTTAGAGACCACAACCTGGCGAGTACCAAAAATTTCTAAAAATGTTTGTAAAGTTTGTTTTACTCTTTTTGGTGATTCATAGAAAATCACAGTTTCTTTTCTTGAAATAAAATTTTGTAGAAATTCAGTTTGTTTGCTTTTTGATTTGGGAATAAATCCAAAAAAGGAGAAATTTTCTGTTGAAAGCCCTGAAGCTGAAAGAGCAGTTATAATTGCAGAAGGTCCAGGAATTGGAACGACTGGAATTTCATTTTTGATACATTCTCTCACGATAACTTGCGATGGATCAGAAATTCCCGGAGTTCCAGCATCAGAAATTACAGCAATGCTTTTGCCAGATTTCAACTTATCAATTAAAAATTCAGTTCTTTGTTTTTCATTGAATTTGTGATAACTGACTAATTTTGATTTTATATTATATTTAGCTGTCAGCTTTGATGAGTTCCGAGTATCTTCAGCAGCGATCAAATCTACCTCTTTTAGTATTCTTATCGCTCTGAATGTTATATCTTCAAGATTGCCTATTGGAGTTGCTACGATGTATAAAGTGCCTGTTTTCATATTTTATCTTTAATGAAGAATCAAAATTGAAATGATTCACTCCGTTAGATAAAGTATATCTTACAGAGTATAAAAGACAATTTAATTTAAGTATTTGTTCAGAATTATTACTCGACCCATTTAAAAAATATAATATTAAAAAAATTTATGAAACTTTCTCTCCAACACTTATTTTTTCGATCTTCTTTTTTTTCTAGACAATGATAGTCCACCAAAACCGCTAATAATAGCAATATAAAAACCAAGCTCATACCACCAACCAGTATTTGTAGATTCATATATTCGGATATTAGGATTAAAAATTCTAATAATAAGTGATATTGGAGCGATCCATCCATGCCAAATGCCCCAGAAAAATCCAGCAGGTTTTTCTTCAGTATGCTTTCCATCTCCGGGAATGCAACCTGATAATAAGATAACGATTAGGATTAATATTACGATTTTTAAGTATTGGTTTATCATTTAAACATCCCTTTGTTATTCTTTTTTTTAGATCATTTTAATCAATCCGTAATTCATAACTTATAATTCACAAGCGAGACACTTGTGTTACATTCCATACATCTCAATGATTTCCTGTTTTGTTTTGCCAAGTATGTCGTATTTCTTTCCAATTTTTATAAAAGCATCCAGAGCTTTCTCCAAATGGTGAATTTCATGTCCTGCAGAGATTTGAGTTCTTATTCTTGCTTGTCCCTTTGCCACTACCGGGAAGAAGAAACCAATTGCATAAATGCCTTCTTCATAAAGGTCTCTGGATATATCTTGAGAGAGTTTTGCATTAAAAAGCATTATCGGAACAATTGGTGTATCTCCTTCTTTGAGAACAAAACCAGCTTCTGTTAGACCTTTTCTCCAAAATTTTGTATTATTCTCAAGTTTGTCCCTTCGTTCAGTACTTTTAGAAAGAATATCCAGAACTTTCAAAATACCTGAAACAATCACAGGAGCCATAGTATTTGAGAAGAGATATGGACGAGCTTTTTGACGGCACATTTCAACAATTTCTTTCCTGCCTGAAACACAACCACCAGAAGCACCACCAAGTGCTTTGCCAAATGTAGTTGTAATGATGTCTATTTTGCCAAAAACCCCACAATGCTCATGAGTTCCTCTTCCGGTTTTTCCAATAAAGCCTGAAGCGTGAGAGTCATCTAAAAAGACCATAGCATCGTATTTCTCGGTAAGTTCAACCATCTCATCAAGTTTTGCCATATCCCCATCCATTGAGAAAACGCCATCGGTGATAACCACTTTAAGTCTCTTGTATGCATGAAGCTGAAGTTTTTTCTCCAAATGCT
>DAOVPZ010000063.1 GCA_030628975.1 Candidatus Cloacimonadota bacterium | reverse complement strand
GGAGACCTGTCGTTTTCAACAAGCCGATGGACATAACCAGAAATAGCCCCGGGCAGAAGCGCCGCTGATTTGAAGCGATATGCGATGTGCAAATTTATAATTTACTGCAAAAGGAGATCAGAATGAATATCTATGTAGGCAATTTATCGAATGAAGTAACCGAAGAAGATTTAAAACAGGCTTTCGAGACTTTTGGGGAGGTCGAATCCGTAAAGATCATAAAAGACAAATACACTAACAGATCAAAAGGATTTGGATTCGTGGAGATGGCCTCTAAAGCTGAAGGGCAGTCTGCAATCGATGGCCTAAATGGCAAAGAGCTAAAAGGAAGAGCGCTTAATGTGAATGAGGCTCGCCCTCGCACCGAAAGTCGCGGTGGCAGAGGAGGACAAGGGCGTGGCAGATAAGGACCAAAGGGTGGATGTAGCTTCTAATCATCGACATTCAACATATATAACTATGATTATATAAAATTTCGCCTAACAAGCCGCTCAAGACCGACCTGAAAAAGCTCACCGCTTTTTCAGGCGGTTTAGCTTTCCGTTAGCTATAAAAAAAAGAAAAAATAAAATTTAAAACAAATAACCATATAAGCAGTTCATATGTTGCGTAGCCAATTCATCCTTCGTCCCGATTTATCGGGACTATGGAGAATGGGTTTATAACTGTTTACTTGAATCGCTCCACCTACTATGATAAAAGTTACTCTTTAGGCTACTTCAATTAATTTTAATTTATATTCATCAATATTTATAGGATAGTATAGCCTATGTTTTCTTCAAAAAAAATATTAAACTTCAGAACATTATTTCGGTTTTTATTAATCAATCTTCTCTTTGCGATTATTCTGAATTATCAATATATCCTATACACTTCAGGATCTTATAAGTTTTTAAGTATTGTTTTTGTTCATTCTGCCCTAATTTCAAATACTGTTTTGATTTATTTCATAATTTCTCTTCCATTATTTCTAATATTTTTATTTATCTCTAATCGTAGAATATTTTTGATTACTTCCGCCCTTTTCATTTCAATCCTACAAATTATCAACTTCATTGATACATCCATATACAGGATTTTCAAATTCCATATTAACAGTATGGTGATAAATCTTATCTTCACAGAGGGTACTAAGGATTCTTTAGATTTAGGTGTAAAAACCTACATAACACTCAGTTTTGTCATTATCAGTATAATTGTTCTTGAGTTTATTTTAATCAAAAAATTATATGATAAATTAAGCAATAAGGCTATTTCAAAACGAGTAATCTATCTCACACTTATTTTGAGTTTAGTAGTTATTCTTTCAGATAAATTCATCTATGCAATTGGGGATTTATACAATAGAAGGGCAGTGACAAGATATTGCAAAGTATTTCCATTATACCAACCTATGACAATCAAACGCTTTATGCGTAAACAATTTGGTTTTAAGATTGATAGAGAAGATACGATCAAATTGGATAAAAGGTATACAAGCTTGAATTATCCAAAGGAAGAATTAGAGCACACATATCAGAAAGAATATCCAAACATCATCTGGATACTAATTGATGCGTGGCGTTATGATATGTTCAACGAAGAATTAACACCGAATATAAATGAATTTTCAAATAAATCAATGGTATTTACCAATCATTACAGTGGTGGGAATGCGTCACGATTTGGTGTTTTTAGCCTATTTTACGGTATCTATGGATATTATTGGCATCATTTTTTAGGTGATAGATGTAGTCCTATTTTCATAGATGAACTAATAAAATTGGGATTTGATTTTAAAATTATTTCAAGCAGAAAATTAACAAGTCCTGAATTCCGTAAGACAGCTTTTATTAAAATTCCGGATTATGTACTTGATAGACTTCCTGGAAAAAAAGCGGAAGAACGAGATCCTATTTTAACTCAAACATTCTTAAACTGGTTGGATAATAGAGATAAATCAAAGCCTTTTTTTTCATTTCTCTTTTATAATGCATCTCATAGACCTTATAGCTATCCTGATAATTTTGAAAGATATACACCTTCAAATAAGAATCCAAATTTCGTTACAATTGGAAAAAAGGATATCGTCTCATTACTAAATAGTTATAAAAATGCTATTTATTTCGCTGATTTTGAAATTGGTAAACTCTTGACAGATCTTGAAGAAAAGCAAATGTTACAAAATACAATTGTCATAATTACTGGAGACCATGGAGAGGAATTTTATGAAACTGGCTTTTGGGGACATACGAGCTCATTTTCACAATATCAAACAAAAGTGCCATTTATTCTTCATATTCCGGATGTGCCACACAAAATAATTACATATTTGACGAGCCATAATGATGTTGTGCCAACAATGTTTGAACTACTGGGATATACTTCTCCTTCAAATATATACTCACAGGGACAATCTGTTTTAGATGGAAAAGGTCACGATTTTGTTGTTGCTTGTGGGTGGGATGACTGTGCTATTATTTATAAAAGCAATACCCTATTATTTTCATTTGAATCTTACAATCTAGGTTCTTTTGAGGTGAGAGATGAGCAATATCAACTTATAGACAATGACAAGGAGATACTTAAATTAAAACGAGCAGATGTAATGCATGTTCTAAATGGTTTTAGAGAATTTATCAAGTAATGAGTTTGATTTTTATACAGATTTTATTATATCGCTTTCAGCACATCGAATAGTATTTTCAATTCTACTCTTTGTTTTAATTATTTTCTGGACAGGATAATTTAAAAAAATAAGAATTTAATTTTAGAGGTAATATGAAAACATTAATTTTTATTATTGCTTTCATAGCGTGTTTTGTTTTCTTATTTTCAGATTTTATTCCATATCTTAGTCCAGGATTTTCATTCGGTTGGGACTTCCGAAACGGATTGACATTAAGTCCAAAAATAAGCATCGGGATTGTTGATGGAAATGATTTCTATAATTTAACTTATGGATGGAATTTTCCCGCTTTTCGAAATTATAAAGGAGAAAGATACATAAAATGTGTCAATCATATTTAGGACTTAACATTCATCCCAACCCTTTAGACTGAAACTAATAAGTTGGGATTCGTTTTCAAACTCCCAATGATAATTTCCAGTTAAAAAATGCCAATGAGAATACAAAATCTTCTGAAAAATAGTGTTAAAGCAATCACACATTTTATTAATAATCGTCCAATTAACTTTGTTACAGAAATAAAAATAACTCATCTCTGTAACCAGCGTTGCAGACAATGCAATATTTATGAAAAGCATACGGAACCTAAACATCTCACATATAAAAATTTTCAAAAAGTTGCTCAAAGATTGCAAAAGTATGGCAGTCTTATTGGTATGATAAGTGGTGGTGAACCTTTATTAAATCCAGATTTACCCAAGATCCTACTCCACTCCAAAAAAGTATTTCCTCTATCTACCTCACTTGTTTCAGGTTTATATTTTGATTATACAAAAATATCTAATATTATTGATATGTGTTTGGATGAAAATATAAATATTCAAACCTCCTTAGATGGTTTGGGTGATATAGGTGATTATCTGCGTGGTATTCCAAAATTTTCTGGAACTGTTTTAGGAAATATGGAAAAAATTTCTGCCAGAAAGAAACAAATAAAATCAAAATCTTTTCTGTATGTTAATTGCGTTATAAGTGCCATTAATCTTCATCAAGTGCCTTATATTATTCAAGCATGTAAAAATGTTGGTTGGAAGGTCACGGTTGGATTGTATCATAGTCTAATTGAAACTACAAAAGAAGATTATGAAATGATAATTAGTGAATTGAAATATAAAGACAAATTTTTTGAAACCTTAGAATATTTAAAAGATAATCCATATATTCTAAACCTTAATACATTTATTGAAGGTTTACCCAGGATATTAACAAATGATTTTCCTGATTATTGTCCTTTTGTTGATGGAAAAAGAACATCAACACGACTTACTATTATGGAAAATGGAGATTTACATCTTTGTTTCGGTGATAAAATTGGTAATCTGATAGAAGAAGACCTGGAAGACATTTTTAATAGTTATACTTACAAAGAAAGATTAAAACAATATAAGAAGTGTGATGGTTGTTGGAGCAGTTGTTATACACAGAAGTACCTCTTAACACATCCACAAAATATAAAACAAGCAATTAATCATATCGGAAAATTATTTAATCTAAGAATAGCTGTAAAGTATTAATAATAACTTAACTGCATAGACACAATTTTTTGTGCTATGAAAATGTAGTATAGAAAGTAATTAATGAAATTTAATAAAACAATTTTATATAAAATATTTTTCTCTGTTCTATTCATTATATTCCTTTTCTATTTTGTAAGACCTAAAGAAATTGTTGAAGCTTTTGCCCAAGCAAAGATTTCCTGGATTTTAATCTCATTTTTACTACTTCCATTGAATCTATTTTTACAATTCTTACGATGGAAATCATTTGTAGTAACAATCAATAAAAATGTACCTAATAGTGAAATAATAAAATCCATACTTTATAGTTTCTCATATAGCATTTTTACTCCAGCCAGGTTAGGTGAAATTGGTAGAGCATTTCATATTTCTAACTCAAAAAAGGATGAATTGATTGTCCTTGCTTTTTATGAGAAATTTTTTACTTTTTCCTCACTTTTGTTTTTTGTACTATTATCTCTGGGATTTTTCAAAAATAATCTTTATTTTCTTGGCGTCTTCGTATTAATTCCTATAATATTTAGATCAAAAAGTCTTGGAAAAATAATCCCGTATATTAGAAAATACAAACAAATTCTAAAAGAAGTTAATATCCTTAAAGTATTTTTAATATCAATGATATTTGTCTTTGTTTATATATTTCAATTTTATTTAATATTAAATGCATTTAAAAATGTTCAATTTTTTCGTTCAATTTTTATGATTTCCTTGGTAATCTTTTTTAACTCTTTACCAATAACATTAAGTGGTTTGGGTATACGGGAATTACTCTCAGTATATTTTTTTAAAGATCTTGGTGTATCACCAGGAAGTGCTACAAGTGCTGCTTTTATAATATTCTGTATTAATATATTAATTCCAACTTTTATTGGATTTATATTACATTTAGTTCCTAAAAAAATAAATAAGAACATTTAACTTTTAACACCAATGGATAAATTTTTTGAGATTGCAAGTATTGCTGCCAGACAAGCTGGAAAAATTATTAAAGATTACTTTCATAAGCCAAAAGTGATATCATATAAAGGAAGAATCGACTTAGTGACCAATGTTGATAAAAAAGCTGAAGACATTATTATAAAAATTATCAAAAAATCATATCCCAATCATAATATTCTAACAGAAGAGAGTGAGCATTCATACAACCCAAATCAAGAATTTTGCTGGGTGATTGACCCCCTTGACGGTACAACAAATTATGTTCATAAATTTCCATTTGTTTCAGTATCAATTGCTTTACAAAAAAATCAGGAAAGCATTCTTGGTATTGTATATAATCCAATTCTTGAAGAATTTTTTTATAGTGAAATTGGCAAAGGAAGTTTTAGAAATGGAAATCAAATTTCTGTCTCAAAAACCTCTATTATAAGTAATGCCTTCTTATCCACAGGTTTTCCATATAGAATTAATGATCAAAAACGAAATAATATAAGCAATTTTGCAAAAATAATAAGAAGATGTCGTGGCATACGCAGAGCAGGTTCAGCAGCAATTGACCTGTGCTATGTGGCTACTGGAATCTTTGATGGCTTCTGGGAGTTGGAACTTTCTCCGTGGGATACAGCTGCTGGTATATTAATCATTAAACAAGCAGGTGGCACTATAACTAATTTTGATGGATCAAAATTCTCAATTTTTAATAAAGAAATTATCGCAACTAATGGACATATTCATAAAGAACTGCTTAATATTTTGAATAGTTGAACAAAACTTGACAAAAAAGATTTCAAGAGACTCAAAGTATAAATTATACGAATTTGTAATTTGTGATTTGTGATTTGTGATTTATTCGTCGGGGTGTAGCGCAGTCCGGCTAGCGCACCTGAATGGGGTTCAGGTGGTCCCGAGTTCAAATCCCGGCACCCCGACCAGAATATTTTTTTAAATGTAAAATATAAAATCAGAAATTCAAAATTTTAAAAGACTTAGTGCTCATCTTAATTTAATTTCTCATTTGTAATTTTTAATTCGAATTTCTAAGAAGTGGTGGGTGTAGTTCAATGGTAGAGCACCGGATTGTGGTTCCGGTCGTTGTGGGTTCGAATCCCATCATCCACCCCATTTTTTATTTTGAGTAATTTTTGTCCTATTTTCATCTTTTCTTAATAGATTGTCTTCATTCATAATTGCCAACATATCAAAGGGCTTACACAATTTAACATACAATTTATTGCAGCTCCAAAAACAGTTCTAGTGGACAAATTGTAAAATCCTACATTTTTCTTCATTATTTGCCGTATCATATATTATTACTAAGGAATTACAAAGTTCCATTAATTATAAACCAGTATCTTATAAGAAATATCTACCATTTGATATTCTTTGATCCTATCTAATATTTTTACTTGTTTTTCCATTTTTTGCTTCTAAATAAAAAAAAGCCAGGAATGAATCTCACTCCCAGCTCATTGATTAAATATTGCCTAAATTAAACCTATCTAATAAATTGAAAGTTAACGATTTATATAAAATTCTCTAACTATATTT
>DAOVPZ010000128.1 GCA_030628975.1 Candidatus Cloacimonadota bacterium | reverse complement strand
AATTCTTTGCAAAACAGTCCTTAACAGAACATTTTGTAATGTCGTTTTTTAGCGAAAAGATAAATGTAGCTCTTCTTACAACCCATCTCGCTTTAAAGGATGTTTCTAAAAATTTAGAAAAGAATAAAATTATAAATCAGATAAGATTAATAAACAACTCATTAAAAAAGTTTTTTCATATTAAGAAACCAGAATTGGCTTTACTTGGACTTAACCCACATAGTGGTGAAGATGGTAGTTTCGGTAATGAAGAGCAGAAAATTTTTATACCAATTATCAAACATTTGAATGAAGAAAATGTTTATATTGATGGACCATTTCCAGCAGACACATTTTTTGCAGGAAATTTCCAAAAATATGACATAATAATTTCAGCTTATCACGATCAAGGTTTAATTCCTTTTAAAATGCTCTCTTTTCACAAAGGCGTAAATGTCACATTAGGCCTTCCGTATATACGAACTTCTGTTGATCACGGAACTGCATTTGATATAGCAGGTAAAAATATTGCTTCTGAGAAGAGTATGTCAGAAGCACTGAAATTTGCTGAAATGATTGAATGATTTCAGAATACAAAGTATTTAAGAATTACAAAAGAATAATTGGCATTGATGAAGCTGGCAGAGGTCCTATTGCCGGTCCTGTTGTAGCTGCTGCAGTTATTTTACCACAAGATATGATTATTCCCGGATTGAATGATTCTAAAAAATTATCACAAATTAAGAGAGAAGAAATTTATTTAAAAATCAAATCCTGTGCAATTGATTATGCAGTATCGGGTGTTAATTCAAAAAAAATTGATAAGATTAATATCTTGCAAGCAACTTTTTTAGCTATGAGGAAAGTTTTTAATAAGATAAAAAAATCTGCAGATTATTTTTTGGTGGATGGTCCATATTTACCTACCAAATCTAATGTCCATAAAATTGAAGGTTCACCCAGTGAAATAAAATCAAAGATTTTAATGCAAAGCATTATTTCACAGGGTGAACCAATTGTAAAAGGTGACCAGAAATATTATTGCATTGCAGCAGCTTCGATTCTTGCAAAAGTTTACCGAGATAAATTAATGATAAATTATCATAAGAAATATCCACAATTTGACTTTTTACATAACAAAGGTTATCCAACAAAAAAGCATATAGAAGCAATACAAAAGTATGGAATAACATCAATTCATAGAAAAACTTTTTCACCGATTTCAAAGAATTCCTTTAAGTTATATACAAAAAAATTGACATAATATTTATATAAATCATAAATTAAGTTGTTATGATAATATTTTTGTACTATTAAATATTAACAAAAATATGGAGGTAAACATGAAACGATTAAGACTTATTTGTCTAATATTATTTTCACTCATTTTAACAACTTCATTATTTGCTCAAGGAACATGGCATGCTGAGAAAGTTTATTGGCCAAGAACTTTGGTTGACTCAAGTTCTGCAAATATCCTGATTGTCCGTGATAGAGTGTTAATAGAACCCTATCTTTCTGTTTATACTGGTATTCAAAATACTGCTGAAAGTGATTATTCTACCTGTGATTATGAAAGGCAAAAAGCAAAGATATGTCGTTGTGCTGCCTTTCGTTTCTTTATTGATAGTGATACTACATATGCAAATAAAGCAAAAGAATATTTATTAATTGCTGATAGAGAGTATGCTGATCCTGGTGACTGGATACAAAAGTATAAAAATATTCTATGGGATTCTGAGATAATATCAATGATATGTCTTGCTTATGATTTTTTAAAAGGTAATGCTTATGATTTTGGAGGAGAGGAGACTGCAGTTCGTAATCAAATAAAAACTGTGGCATCATCACTTTATTATGATTTGGTTTCCAGTTCTCCATGGACTGGACTTCATCTTTTATGGAACATGGGGTATGGAGGAGAAACCAATTATGGAGTAAAATTTGCCTCTGCTTTAGGAATGGCTGCAATTGTTCTAAATACTGAAGAAAGCTCTAACCCAGATGAACAACCACTCACCTGGATTAATTATAGTATGCCAAAACTTCATAACCAGTATTATGATTGGTTAGTAGATGCTGACGGTGGATGGGCAGAAGGTGCTCATTACCAGAAGTTTAGTGCTTCAAATTTCATTCCTTTTGCGATTTCTCATTGTAATTTTGTAAATGGACAGACAGAAGATTATGGTGGAGAATTTTTACCACCATTACTTCTGGATGAGCAATTTCAAAAAAATGCAGAATGGGGAATAAAAATTAGAATGCCCAATGGAGCCCGTCCTAATTTTGACGATAGTTTCCTTGATCCATATTTTTACAACGGCTATTTTGCAGGATATTGGGATAATGATCTTTATGCATGGGATTATATTGTTTCAGGAAGTCCATATTATTCAAGTGCATCATCTGGAAATATGGATGTTGAAATGATTTGTGCTTATGATAATGATTATACTGGAAGCACATCACCAAATTTTTCTCTTACACAGTTTTTGGCAAATTCAGGTCAAGCCATCTTTCGCAGTAGTTGGGATGATGATGCAGTTTATATGTGCCTTTTAGGTGAGAATGGACTGGCAAGAACTGGTGGGCGTACCCATGAACAACCGGATAACACAAGTTTTATTATTTCTGCTTATGGTGAACTTCTGGCAATGGATTGTGGTTATATCAGTTGGGATGAACGGGATAAAGTGCGATTTGCAGACAATCATAGTTTGATTTTAGTAGATGGAGATGGACCGCCTGCTGCTGGTGATTATACATCAGGAGGAACAGATGCATTTATTGAGAGCTTCTTTGATACAGATAAATTTGATTATTCCGAGGTTTTGACAAACTATCAAGATACATATTTTATGAGATGTGTCTCTTTTGTTGATGATTCCTATTTTGTGATTTCTGATTTTGTTGATGGTTCAGAAAGTCATACTTATGATTGGCTTTTACATGGGAATGGTGGTGGTGATACTGGAAATAGTTTTACTCTTACTGATAATGGCTCAATATATTCAGTAAATGATGTAGATTTAAACTTCTTTATTAATTCTACACAAGATATTACATTATTACCTTATGATGATTATCATGATAATGGGACTTATAATGTTCCAGCCTTACATACAGTAACAAAAGCATCAGTATCTGGAGAAGATGTTTTATTCTCATCCTTCCTTATACCTTCACAATCTTCAAGAGATATTACATATAATCCTATCGACCTTGGAACATGTATTGGTGGCACTATTTCAATGGATAATGAGAAGAGCATAACTTTAGTGAAAGATGATAATAATACTATTTCAACAGATTTTTTTGGAAAAGAGATTTCTTTTGATGGTGACATATTAGTTATTTCTCGTTTGAATGATAGCATTCCCAAAAACATCTTTATTAAAGAAGGTCAGGATCTTGTATATGATAATACAACCATTATACATTGTCTAGAAGAGACAGATATAGCTTTGAATATAACTATTGACTTAGCTGATGGTTATATCAGTAATGGATGTGAAGTTCAATTTTATACTGGAAATGCGCCTACTAATGTTATTGGTGGTACTTTAATTAGTTTTGTAGATGGTATCTCAACTATTATATTCCTCGATTCCACTAATTTCCAGATTGATGTTATCTGGACTTTACCAGGTTCCAGTGTTGATGAAGAACATATTGGAATTTTGCATAATTTTGAAGTTTACCCTAACCCTTTTAGTAAAAGTAATTATATCTCCTTTACCTTAACCAAACCACAAAAAGTGGTAATTGAAGTTTTCAATATCAAAGGACAAAAAATCATAGATATTATTAGTTCTTATCTACAGCCAGGCGATTATAAAGAAATTTGGAATGGTTTTGATAGTAATGGTAATCAGGTGGCAAACGGTATCTATTTGTACAAAATAAATTATGGTAATGGGAAATCATTCAACAAAAAAGTTAATCTACTACGCTAAATGAAAGGAGTT
>DAOVPZ010000154.1 GCA_030628975.1 Candidatus Cloacimonadota bacterium | reverse complement strand
TTTCTTCGGTTCCATTACACATAAACACACATCCATACCATCGGTTGATTCTGCTTCACCTGTTTCCTGTTTCAAAGCAAATCTTACTTCTGAGTGCAGATTCTCTAAGATCAGGGCAGGATCGAGAATATGCTTTTCGTTAATGAGCTCATTCAGGATAGTATTCCCAATCATAGACATAAAAGCTCCGGGAACCCCGTGACCCGTGCAGTCAACCACTGCCAAAATGATTTTATCCTTAATTAGATTAAACCAGTAGAAATCACCTGAGACAATATCTCTGGGTTTGAAGATGATGAAATGTTCTGGTAAAGATTTTTTTATTTTTTCATTCAGAGGTAAGATTGCATTTTGTATTCTTTTTGCATATCTGATACTGCTCATTATATGTTCATTTTTTTCAGCGATTATTTTATTTGCTTCTTTTAATTTATTGTTTGCTTTTACGAGTTCAACATTTTTCAATCTGAAAATTTCTGCTTCTTTTTCTTTCTTTTCTGTCTCATATTTGGTTTGCATTTCAGCGATTTTTTTGCTGCTTTCTTCTGTGAAGATACTGTCTTTTGTTTCTGAGTAGAGTTTATAATATTCAAGTGCTTTTTTATATTTTCTTTTTGCAGAATACAATTCGGAAAAAGAATCGTAAATATGCATGATTAGATCTTTTGCTTCAATTTCCTCAGCTAATTTTAAACTCCGCTCAAGATAGCGAAATGCTTCACTGTAATTTTCAAATTTAACATAAGTACTTCCAATATTAATCAATGAACTGGTAATCCCACGTTTATTTCCAATTTCTTCATGTTCTTTTAATGATTTCAGAAAATATTTTAATGCCATATTATAATCTTTAGATTCCCAATAAATATTTCCCAGATTAATTAAAGAGATAGCGATTCCATGTTGATTTCCGATTTCTTCATAGATTTTTAACGAATTTTGAAAATATTCTAATGCTTCATTAATATTTTTCAAATTCCAAAAAACTATTCCAATGTTAACTAAAGAAGCTGCGATACCTTCTTTATCATCAATTTCCTTTC
The DNA here is from genome assembly GCA_030628975.1 of Candidatus Cloacimonadota bacterium. GTDB lineage: Bacteria > Cloacimonadota > Cloacimonadia > JGIOTU-2 > JGIOTU-2 > JAGMCF01. Next base: position 1,659 of record DAOVPZ010000154.1, on the reverse strand, counting down.
TAATTTCCAATGCCTTTTGAAAATATTTCAAAGCTTTATCATAATTTTTAAAGTTATCATAGATATTCCCAATATTATTAAGAATAACGGAAAGTCTTTTTTTATCACCAATTTCTTCATATATTTTTAAAGCTTTCAATAAATATTTTAAAGCCTTATCATAATTACTAAAATAAAAGTAGATATTACCAATATTATTTACACAACTTGCAATACCATTTTTATCATCAATTTCTTTATATATTTTCAATGATTTCAGGTAATATTCCAAAGCCTCATCATAATTACTTAAGTAGTAATATCCCCCACCAATATTTTTCAAAGCTTCTGCTTTTCCCTTACGATAATTTAGTGTCTCACATAGATCAAAAGCCATATTGCCAGATTCGATTGATTTTTTCGGTGATGTACTCCAATAAGCTTCTGCTAATTTGTTTAGAATTTCGACTTTTTCTTTTCCAGCTTTTTTACATTGGGATAATTTTTTTTTGAGAGTTTTAACGCTATCTACAGCTTTGTCTGCCATTTTGTTCTCCAGAAATAGAAGATCAAATATATAACAATAAAGTTTGATTCGGCAGCTGCCGAACAAAACCATTACAAAGAAATAATTCTGTTTGAAACAGAGCAAGTATTTTAATTAGTAAAATGAATCGATTAATATTTTATAGCTACTTTTTCAGTATCGTGACTTAGAAATAAAGTACCATTGTTCTTATTTAGTTCTTCCAGGATTTTCTTTTTTGTATTGAAGGTTTCTTTACGATTAATATCATAAGCAGAGGTTACTGAAAGATGTTTATGTGCATCCATCGGGATTATATCTCCTGCATAAAAAGCAAGATGGTTTGCACTTTCAATTCTCTTACCTTTGACAGTTGCTCTCCACTCTTTCAATTTCTCTCTTGCTTTTTGTGCTGGAATATATTCCGGGTCTGCATCTTTCCATATATTTAGAGTTATTTTCAAATGCTCTAATGCCTTTTCTTTTTTACCCATATCTTCATAGAGAAGAGCAATTTCGTAATGAGTTTCGGGGTTAAATTGTAAAATCTTTAAAGTTTTTTGTAAATATTTTTCTGCTTTTTTAAACTTTCCCATTTTCCTATAGCAACGACCAATTTGCATATTTATACTTGCATCTGTTGGTTGAAGTTCAAATACTTTCTGATACATAAGAATAGCTTGTTCATAATCACCCCTTATTTCGTGAATTCTTGCCTGTCCATCAAAAACTACAAGCCGCAACATTTCAAACCCTAAGGTTTTAATTAGTTCTTTAACCCCTTCAATTGCTTTCTCGGCGTTATCAGCATCTTCTAACTCAAGATAAATACCCAAATATCCAAAAGAAACAAATTTATCAAAAGGTGATGTTAATTGCGTTTCAAGGGCTTGAATAGTCTGAAATGCTTCATCTTTTTTACCAATCTGAATATATTTATCAAATATAAAGATTCTTCCTAATAACACAACAAATGGTGGTTGGAATTTCTCACTTTCAGCTAATCCCAGTTCCGCATATTTAATTGATTTACCGATTTGACCTTTAGTTTCATAAAAGGGTTCTAATGAGCTATATACTTCAGCACTATCTTGTGGGGTTCTACTCAGCTTTAATATGGATTCATATTGTTCAAGTGCTTTCTCAAAATTTCC
>DAOVPZ010000076.1 GCA_030628975.1 Candidatus Cloacimonadota bacterium | reverse complement strand
GACTAACCACATTTTTAAAAACTTCACTAATAACAAAATCATCCCATTTATTTTCAAATTCCTGCTTCTGAACTTTCCATTGGCTTATAAATGATGATGTAGTATCATAATGTTCTTCAATGGCAGTATTTCGTAAAAATTCCTGTAATGCAATCTGTTTTGTAATTTCCTTAATATCTTTTAATACCATCTTATTTATCTGTTCTTTTGATAAGAAATAATAGAAATACTTTTTCAAAGTCTCTTCATTTAATTGATAATTATCATAAGTTGCAATTATTATTTCATTTTGGGGAGATGATTCATCAGACTTAAGCACTTCTTTTAGATTTATGTCATAAAAATTTATTCTTGATTTAAATTTATCCAGATATTCTGTTAGTAATGCACCTTCTTTTTGACTTCTTACTTCATTGTCAATATGTTCTTTCATTTCATCAAACTCTGGATCATCATATCGTTTAATTATGTAATATCCATAAGAGGATGCAATTGGTTTTGTATATTCACCAATTAAAAGGTCTATTGACTCTTTAGGAAACATTCTTTTTAAAGTCTTGGATTTCACAATTTCTGGTTCAGTATAAGGTTTTCTATATACTTTATCCATAAATTTCTTTCTTACTGTTTCAAATTCTGCTCCAGATTCCAATTTATCATATGCTTTATATATTTTTTTCTTAACTTTTGTTGTATCCTTATCTTCAAATGGAATAAAAATTATCATTACTTTTATCAAAGAATTTTCATCAATATATTCTTGATAATCTTCATCAAAAATTTGTACATTCTGTTTAGATTTTTCTTCAAACATAGTTTTCAATAGTAATACAGTTTTCACTTCATTCTTTTGCCAATCAAAACTTTCTCTTATTTTGGGATCATCAAAAAAGTTATTTTCCTCTGCATAAATTTTTAATATCTTCTTATCAATCATTTCCTGAAGCAGGAGGTATTTTTCTTCCTTTAACAATTTAGACCCGAATTGCTTCTCTTGTTCTTGAAAATCAGAAAAATATATGACTTCATCATTAACCATTGCCAAGACTTGTTTTGAACTTGTTTTAATAAAATTATTCCTAATAATTAGAAATGCACATACTAATATTAATACTATGGTCAGAATTTTGGAAGACCTTTTCATTTTCATTTATTTGCTCCTGGGATTTATTTTACCATAACTATTTGACTTTGACTGAAAATTTCACAAAAAAATTCTCAAGAATAATAACTTCAGAATTAATTCAAAAAAAACTTTCGTGTCATTTTGTGTAATTTTGTGGCTATATTATTCTCCTATAATTTTTATAATTTTAATACAAACATCAAAATTTGCTGAGAACCTGTCAATTTTATTATATGGTATGTTAACAGCAATACTCAATCCTTTTATTTGTTTAAAATATACTGCAAACTTAGTTGATTTCAAAATCTTTTCAATCTTTATTTTAGAAATCATCGGTTGAATTGGTTCAATAACAACTTTGTTTTTTCCTATATAAACAGACTTTATTTTGTTTCTTTCTGCCCAGAAATTTACTAAATAATAATAAAATACATTTTTTGCAGCTTGAGGAAGTTTGCCAAACCTATCTGTCATTTCATTTTGTAGTTGATGAAAAACCTTTTCTTCTATTATTGCATTCAATCTGCGATAGAAATCCAAACGAGCTGTTTCATCAGTAATGTATTCTTTCGGGAAAAAGTATGGAATTTCAGATTGGACTTTTGCTTTTCTCTTATCAACTCCCTCGAAGGCATCTCCTTTGGTGGAAAAAATATCTGTATCTTCTCCTTTTCTAATTTTTTCGATTGCCTTTTTCAAAATTTGATTATAGAAACTTATTCCAATAGTATTCATAAGACCATGCTGCTTCTCACCAAGGATATTTCCAGCACCCCGAATTTCAAGATCATGCATTGCAATATTTAGACCAGAACCAAGAGCTTCATTCCGTTCAATGGTTCTTAGCTTTTCATAAGCAGTGTTTGTCATCTTCGTTGGTTTAATAAGATATGCATAAGCTTGACGGTCGGAACGACCTACTCTACCACGCAACTGATAAAGCTGTGCTAATCCAAACTTATCAGCTCGGTTAATAATAATAGTATTGACATTTGGAATATCTATTCCAGACTCAATAATTGTGGTGCAGATGAGAACATCAAATTTATAGTGATAAAAATCCAGCATTACATTTTCCAATTGTCTTTCTGACATTTGCGCATGCCCGACTTGAAAAGAAACTTCAGGCAGTAGTTGGTTTAATCTTTGCTCCAATCCATAAATTGTTTCAACTCTGTTATGTAAAAAATAAACCTGTCCCTGCCTGTCAATCTCACGCCTAATTGCTGATTCTATAAGTTCATCATCATAATTAACTATTGCTGTTCTAATTGGCAGACGATTTTCTGGTGGGATATTCATAATGGTCATATCTTTTACCTCATAAAGTGCCATATTAAGTGTGCGAGGGATTGGGGTTGCAGATAAAATCAAGATATCCACATTAGTCTTTAATGCTTTTAGTTTCTCTTTGTGGTTCACGCCAAATCTTTGTTCTTCATCAATGATAATCAAACCCAAATCTTTAAATTTCACATCATCAGAAAGCAATCTGTGAGTTCCGATCACAATATCAACTTCACCAAATTGTAATCCTTCTATAACTCTCTTTTGATTTTTGCGAGTAACAAATCTGCTAAGCATCTCAATTTGCACAGGATAATCTTTCAATCTTTCTAAAAATGTGATATAATGCTGTTCTACAAGAATTGTTGTTGGAGCCAAAAAAGCCACCTGTTTACTATCCATAACGGATTTGAAAGCTGCACGGATAGCTACTTCGGTTTTACCAAAGCCAACATCACCACAGATTAATCGTTCCATTGGTATTGCAGATTCCATATCATTTTTGATATCATCTGTTGCTTTAAGCTGATCGGGTGTGTCTTCATAGATAAATGATGCTTCTAAATCCTTCTGCCATTCAGAATCTGGAGAAAAAGCAAATCCTTTTGCAAGTTCTCTTTGTGCATAAAGGTATAAAAGTTCAGTTGCAATTTCTTCAATATCTTTCATAATCCTTTTCTTTACTCTATCCCATAATCTACCACCAATCCTATGTATATTTGGAGTAATCCCTTCTTGAGCTGAAAATTTTGAAATAAGATTTAACTTTTCAGTTGGGACAAAAACCTTATCATCATCAGCATAACTAATAACCATACAATCCATCTCAGAATCCTTTCCGCCAAAGGCGGATCCCCTGGATATTTTCAGCTTTTCCAATCCCTGATACAATCCAATACCATAATCTATATGAACAACATAATCACCATTTTGTAAGGACTCATAATCTGCAAGTGCTTCTGCTTTTTTGAATCGTGCAAATCGTCTTTTCTGCCTATACCTATTAAATATTTCATGGTCTGTAAAAATTGCAAGATGAGCATCATCAAAAATAAAACCGTTTTGAAAGACACCAACTCGCTCTCCAGAGGAGGATCCAGCGGTAAATCTAACTTTATCCAGGTATGAAGATAGAATATTCTGAATTCTACTGCTCTGACTTTTATTATCAGATTGGATGAAAATAGTATATCCTTTTTGTAGAAGTGAGTCTATTTCATCCTCAAGAAGATTAAAATTGCTGTTAAAATTCATTTGTGATTTGAATGGCAGATATAGGGAATTTTCTGACAGATGATAATCACTTTTACTAAAAAATAATGTTGAAAATTTATCTAAATCCAGACTATCAAATTTAGAAAACAATTCATCAGGTTTTGGAATCAATTTTTCTGAAATGATATTAATCTTTTCTTTGTAACTTTTTTTAATCTCCTCAAAGAGATTCTTTTCTATATTAGAAAAATTCTGAAATTCATCAAACACCAAAAAAGTATCCTTTGGATTGAAGTATTCTGAGAAAGTTGCAATCTTATCTAAAAGTTTTGCAAAATCTTGTTCAATACCATCATAAAAACCCTTTACCGAAATCCTTTCTAAAAGTTCATCAGGAGATGATTTGGAAAGATTACTAAGAGAAATCTCTCGCATTGGTTGGATAGTTATTTCATCATAATTGTTGTTGATCGAGCATTGAGATTGAACAGAAAATTCTCTTATTGATTCAATCTCATCACCCAAAAATTCCAATCTGAAAGGGTTTTGATATTGAGGAGAAAAAATATCTAAAATGCCTCCTCGTTTGCTTATCTCCCCTATTTGAGAAACCTGACTTGTATGATTATATCCACGCGCAATTAAATTAGAGACAAGCTTTTCTAAATCGTATTCTTTCCCTTTTGTTACCCAAGTAATATTTGCTTTATAGCTTTCGGGATGATTAATATTTCGCAGAAACTCCTTTATTGAAACAATAAAAATTCCTCCAGATTCACCCTTCGTCCCGATTAAATCGGGACTACGGAGAACGGGTATATCTGGACAAGATACTGCTTTACTTAATGCGTTACTTCGTTCTATCTGACAGCTCAGTCTTGGAGAAAATGACTCATAAGGTAAAAGCTCATATTCCGGTAAATAATGAACATTATCTTCTCCAATCAAAATTTCCAGATCATCACAGGTATTTCTGGCTATTACATCATTTTGGGTTATATATAAAATAGTTTTTTTTGTTATGAAAAAAAGATGGGCGAGTAGTAAAGATTTCTCTGAACCAATTACACCATAGACCTGTTTTGGGGTCTTTATTTGTACAAACTGATTAAATTGGTGTATTAAAGCAGATTTTTCTAAGAATGGTTTTACAGTTTTATAAAACATAATATAAATTTAGCCACGAAATAACACCCGTTCTCCGTCCCGATTATATCGGGACTGCGAAGGGTGAACAAATAGACACGAAAGATATTTTACAAGCGTAAAAAAGCAATAAAAGAAATTTATTTGCTTTCATAGGAAATAAACTTGATATATTCTATATTTCTCTTTATCATTATTATATTTCAAATATTTAAATAATAAAGTGTCAAATTTTTACCAAATAAAAACCTGTTTTTATTAGATGATTGTAATAGTTCTATATTGGTTGAATATTTTAGTTTTATCTTTTGTATATTGTCAAACTATCAATAATAACTTGATTATCTTCATTCATAACCAAGAAAAAGATAATTTCAATTATTAAAAGTTTTTTGAAATTAATATGTATAATTTTTTTTTGTAGGATATTATTTCTGTGATATCCTTCAAGTTCTGTCTCAAAACAATCAACAATAAAATCAATTGCAGGAATTTTTTGGATTAACTCCTCATCTAAAAAATCTCCCAAATAATTTAAGCAGGAAATTTCTTACCAAAGAAGCCCACGCGTGGGAATTAAGGATTCAGAGGAGTCAATAACGGTTTTAACCGTTTACAAGACATAATAGAAAACCATTGAAATGGTTAATAGAAGTGCATTTGCTCTATTTTCCCACGAATAAATTCGTGGGCTTCTTTTAATTATTTTCTTTGTTTATCAAAATAAACCTATTTGTCTTAAATTTTTGGGGGTATGTATGGTCAAATCCTAAATATGGTTGATACATTTTATATATTTTTCTCCCTTAAGTCTCGACAGTTTTGTAAATTATCACAATGAATTTTAGTGTGGGAATTGTTGATAATCCATTTCCGCCATAGGCGGACCAGCATTTGGTTGAAAGAAATTTATCCAGATTTCTCGGGACTTGTCTTCCGCCATAGGCGGATTCGCCAAGCTTTTCCATCTGGGTGCTGAGACCGATTGGCGGTCAGCACTCCCAAAAGGTTAACAAAGTAATTTCAAATCCTTTCATGCTAATTCTTGGTTAACTTACTAATCCTTTCTAAATTTTTTTGTGCTAATTCAAAATTGGGGTCCAATTTTAAGGCTTTTTGGAGAAGAATTTTCGCTTCTTCTAATGAATTATTATGTTCATAAATAACTGCTAAATTATTTAAAGTTTTTATATCTTCCTTTTGTTCAAGGATTTGTTCATAGATTATCTGTGCTTTTTCCATATTCCCTTCTGCTTGAAAAAGAAATGCATAATT
>DAOVPZ010000039.1 GCA_030628975.1 Candidatus Cloacimonadota bacterium | reverse complement strand
ACTGATAATGTACCCAACCTTCACCCTTTTCTCCAGATGCTGCATCAACGATCAATCTTCCGATTGGTTTTCCGTTAATATCTTTTAAATCAATCATATTTTTACCTTCACCTTGAAGGTTTGGTGGATACACATATCTCATTCCATCCAGACCCCATACGAAAATATACAAGTCATCGTGAAACCATTTACTGTCTTTCTTTCTGAATTCAGGGAAACAGTCTTCACTGTCCTTTTCTATCAATTCAACTGCTTTATTAACAAAAGAAACCAATTCTTCAGTTTGAGTAAGTTCACTCTTTGGTTTCTTAGTTGTGCATGATGAGAGAAGAAATATTAGTAATCCTACTACTAATAAACCACTTATTATTAATTGCTTTTTTCTCATTTTAAGTTCCTCCGTATATTGTATTTTTTGTAGATTATTTTTTCTTAACATAATTTATCAACTTATCAATCAAATCTTTTGATTTAATACCTTCTGCTTCAGCAGCAAAATTTAGTAAGATGCGGTGTTGCAAAATCGGTGTTGCAACGAATTCTATATCTTCAATAGTAGGAGTATATCTACCGTAAAGTGCAGCTCTGGTTTTTGATGCTAAAATTAGGTATTGTGAAGCACGAGGTCCGGAACCCCAGTTGACCAATTTTTTCACAAAATCAGGCACATCGCTTTCATCGGGACGAGAAATTCTGGCGAGATCTACTGCAAATTTAAGAATGTGTTCAGAAACAGGTATTTTAAAGATAAACTTTTGAAGTTTGTTTATTTCCTCACCATCAATTACTTTATTGATTTTTGGAAATTCCTGGCTTGTTGTGAATTCCGCAATCTGCTTTTCTTCTTCATAACTCGGATAATCAATATCAATATGAAATATGAATCTATCCAATTGTGCTTCTGGTAGGGGATAAGTTCCTTCCTGCTCTATTGGATTCTGAGTTGCAAGCACAAAGAATGGAGGAGTTAGTGGGAAAGTATTATTCCCAGCTGTGACTTCTCTTTCTTGCATAGCTTGTAGAAGTGCAGACTGCGTTTTTGGTGGTGTTCGATTTATCTCATCTGCAAGGATGATATTAGCAAAAATTGGACCTTTTACAAATTGGAAAATTCTTTTTCCTGTTGTTCTATCTTCGGTGAGAATATCCGTACCAGTTATATCTGAAGGCATTAAATCTGGAGTGAATTGAATACGGCTGAATTTCAAATCCAGAGCTTGAGCAATTGTGCTTATAAGAAGTGTTTTTGCAAGTCCGGGCACACCAACAAGAAGGCAATGTCCATTTGCAAATAACGAAATTAGAAAATACTCAATTACTTTATCCTGTCCGATAATAACTTTGTGGATTTCTTTGATAATTGTTTCTCGTGATTTAGATAGATTTTCAATTGTTTGAACATCACTATCTGACAATATGTTTTCCATTCCATACCTCAAATGATTTTACTTTAAAAGTTAGATTGATATTATATTGTCAAGAATGGGAGGGAAAATAAAAGACCTTCAAGGTTTTGGAAACAATGAAGGTCTTTATATAGATCAATAAAAGTGGATATTTTTTATTTTAAAAATAAATATTATCCGATTATTTTAACTTGACAGAATTAATATATCCATTTTTTTTGACTAAAAAATAAATCAGGTGGTAAATTGTTAAATAGAAATCTATATTACAAATGTTTGAAGCATCTAAAAAATAAAGAAGTAACAATTATTACTGGAGCAAGACAGGTAGGTAAAACCACTATTCTTGGGCAAATTGAGAATTATCTAATAGAAAAAGGCTTACCATGTTTTTATGTTAATTTGGAAGACCCTGATTACCTGCAATTACTTAATGACCATCCCAGAAATATATTTAATCTTTTTTCATTACCTAAAAATCAAAAGATATATTTCCTTGTTGATGAAATTCAGTATCTCTATAATCCATCAAACTTTCTAAAATACTTATATGATGAATTCTCAAAAAGGATAAAATTGATTGTAAGCGGTTCTTCTGCATTTTATATGGATACAAAATTTAAGGATTCACTTGCGGGACGAAAGAAAATATTCATTTTATATACTTTGTCTTTTGATGAATTTTTAACATTTAACAACAAACCTGCTCTGGCAAGATTAATCAACGAAATTACATATCAATCTTTGACTATTGAAAATATACCTATTACAGAACAGCGTGAGATTTCTTACTATATTGATCAGTATTTAATTTATGGAGGATATCCAAGAGTTGTCCTGGCATCAACGGACAAAGAGAAAAAGGAATTATTGAATGAATTATTATACTCATATATCAAAAAAGATATTATGGAATCTGGAATAAAGAATCAGCAAAAAGCGCTGGAATTGCTTAAAATTTTGAGTGACCAGATTAGCAGTTTATTAAATACAAATACTTTATCAAAACTTCTGAGAGTATCTACAACAGCAATTGATAATTATATTCATACTCTAAAAAAGTCTTTCCATATTGCTACAGTTTCGCCATATTTTACTAATATAAGAAAAGAGATAAAAAAGATGCCTAAAGTGTATTTCCTGGATTTGGGTTTGAGAAATGCTTTGATAAGAAATTATAATTTAACTAATTATCGTCAGGATATTGGAAAATTATATGAAAATTTTATTTTCCGTCAATTCCTTGACAGATTACCACTTGAACGAATACATTTTTGGCGAACTCAACAACAGAATGAGGTAGATTTTGTTCTGGATGAAAAGAATGTTTATGAAGTAAAATATAACCTTACCAATTTTGTTCTATCCAAGTATAAAAAATTTATTAGTTTATATCCCGACAGGATTTTCAATGTTGTCTATAGAATAGGCAAGGCAGATAAGTTTGAGAATGTATTTTATAGAAAATTCTGACAGGTGAATTTTTGAAATTGATGATTTTAAAAAGAAGTTGGAGGATTTTCAGAAATAGTGTAGCTTTGCGTCCCGATATTTATCTGAATAAACTTTCGCAAAGATTAATAAATTAAAAAGACTTTCAAGGTTTCCCAAAAACCTTGAAGGTCTAAAATTCCTTTGATTGTTCAAGTATTTACTAGTGAGCCTAAAGCTCATCAGCCTTGGGCTGAAACTAAAAAGTTTCTAAACATTGTGGTTTTCCAGAAGGTTTTCGGGAGAAATCCGAACTGGTGAATTAATTTAAAGACCAAAAATCCAACCACCTTTCCCAAAACCTCCACCCAATTTGAAGGTTAGCGAATTACTGTATAATCTATCTACATCAGGCATGAACAATTTCGTATTATTATATTCATACATAACTTGGAATGCATAAAATTTTAGACCTACTTCTATTGATGCTAATTCATTGATTGAGTGATCATACTGAAACCTTGTAAATAAATTAATATACTTTGAAATATCCCCCCAACCTTCTTTTTAAAATTCTTCAATAGTATCTTCATCGGGTTTAAAGATACTTGAGAGATTTAATGTTAAATCACTAACAGTATTCTTTAAATGCTTAAAATTAGGTTTTTGATAATTTGATTTTATCGAATAATCAAAACCGGGTTCTAAATTTGTATGAAAAACGAAATCAATGATATTACTTACATTAATACTATGTTGACTAAATGGTAAAATGTTGTTATAAGAACTGATACCAGATAAAATATTCAAATCAATTTTTGTATATTTTGGGGCTAAAATACAACCAACTCCAAGCTTTCTGCTGTATCCAATAAACGAAATACTCTTTTCTGCTTTTTCTTTAATTCCAAGAGAGTCAAATCTGGAATCAACTTCTTGAAATCTATCAATATAGATACCATGATATTCTGCTGGTATTTCTACTAAATCATCTTCTTTATTCACATGCTCAGCTTCAAATTTATTCCAGACAATTATTGGCGTAAACCAGTTATTCTCATAACCCAATGCAGCGCTCACAATACCGGAAGTATATTCTCCAATAAATCTCACATCATTTTCTGAATTATTATCTTCTTTATCATCTTTATATTGAAAATAGATGTAGTTTCGAAAGTAGGCATAAAATTGATAAAATAACGGAAATGAAATATCTGTGCCTAAGATGCCTTTGATTTCCAAAAAACCGTTGGAAGCAGTGGGCGTTAAATCTAATCCATTCTCTGGAAAAGCTAATAACTTTGAATTTGAATTGATGAAACCGCCAATTTGGAAATATAACAGACAATCTCTAAGTTTTTTTACACTATCATAAGTTTTCTCATAGAAGAAATCATTTCCTCTAAATAAATAACCAGAAACAAGAGAAAAGGGATATCTTCATCAAAGCTTAGTGGTGTATCGTTGGTTTGAGAGAATAGAATAGATGACCAAATAAATATCAACAATGATAAAATGAGTATTTTTTTAAAATAGTTCATTTTAAAATTATCATCTTTGCTTAAATTCCCAACATGCATCCTTATCTGGTTCTGCACCCCAATGTTCTTTCAGGCATTTTCCACTCCATGAACTAGTTTCATCCCAAAATATGCATTCTCTGTACCTATGAACCCTACCCCACCTTTCTTCAATAGCAGATTCAAAATCCTCACAGCTATAGTCATTCATTGATATTACCTTATTTTTTTTTGTACACCAGCTTGTACTACTGAAGAATCCGCTTTTTTCTTTGTAGTATTTACAATCTCTGCATTTTTTAGCCATTATATTTCCATATATATTTTGCTATTTTTTTTATTATTTCGTATTCTTAATATTTATAAACTTGTTATACAACATACTAAGCCTTCAGCTAAAGATATTTTGTAACAAGAAACAGATTAAAGCTATCTCAAATTTAAGCACATTAACGTATCAATGAATTTTGCTGTTCATTTATTCAATTTATACATCTATGGTAACCAACATGGATCAAAATCTTGGGAAACTTTGCCCTGTCTCGGTCTATTTTCTGTAAGTCGCTGTTCGTATTTACCATCCTCTCTAACAATGAATATTTCTGCTGAATTAGGATTCATTTTCCGAGAGGAAAACACCAACCAACAATTATCTAAAGACCAATTTCCTATCCATCCTCGTAATACTGTAATCGGCCTTCTATTTTGGCCATTTGATTCTATTATAAAAAGCTCCTTACCGTTTCCAAAAGCTACTTTTTCCCCATCTGGACTCCAAACTGGTTCATAGTCATCTTTCTCAAATATAGTTAGTTTTTTTTCATTTATACCGTTCAAATCCATAGTATAGGTCCACTCATATTCTCTTTGAAATGCAATTTTTCCATTAGGCATCCAGCAGAAATAAGAATGATGTCCTTCATGGGTCAGTTGTTTTATATTTTTACCATCTATATCCATTATCCATATCTGGCTTTTACCTTCTTTATTTCGCTTAAATCCAATTTTTGTGCCATCTGGAGAAAACCTGGGGAAACTCGAACCCATTTCTTCACTTAATGTGAGCCTTTGAATATTTGTGCCATAAACATCCATAATATGAATCTCAGGGCTAAAGTTATATATGCCTTGCGAATTAAGTAATTCATGTTCTGAGGTATGCGGATAAGCACTGAATATTATTTTCATTCCATTCGGTGAGACTCTAGCATCTTCTCCCCAGTCTAACAATGAAGTTAATCCTTTATCATTAGTGTTTACTTGCATGATACCTTTTGGTGAAATAAAACCGACTCGTGAAAAAACAATTCTCGAACTCGGTTTCGGAGTATCTTCTGGTTTTTTCTGGTTAACCCTTCTGATTTTTTTTGTAAAAAAATCCCGGAAAGGCACTTTAACTTCCTTTCTAGCCTTTTAGTTTATTATCACTAACAAGGAGATATCTTCAATCACATTTCCTAAAACAACTTATTTTTAGTTATTCAGATTAAGAAACTATATCTTTTAGTTTTACTTTAAGAGGGATTTTGATAATCTAACCAAGGGTGCAACAACAATTGTTCTCACCACTTTTTTTAGTGATTCTGACTGTCTGATTAAGTGTGCATAAAATGGGGAAAAACGATAATAGCCAGTAATGAATGCTCTACCCAGCATTGACTTTACCAGAATCTCATCTCTGAAAGATTGTAGAACTACAACTTCCTTAGCAGATGGAGAGCCATAAACAGCTGTAGCAATAAAACACATCCCCTTTTTCTTTGTTTTTAGTTTTTCGAGTTCTTTCGCAGCTTCCATACCAATAGGATCATCTACAGTCAAGAGGCTAACTGCTTCTTCTAAGTTTTTTAATTCTAATTGTTTTTCTTTATATGCTCTGTAGAGGAGAGCTAAATAATATTTACATGATCCTTTTTTTTCATCATAAGAGGTCAGTTCAATCGCCTTTTCGTAGCAGTAAATTGCTTCTTTTTTATGACCCTTATAACGGGGGAATTTAAATGGCCAGTATAGTGCATAAAGTCGTCCCTTTATATAGTTGAGAAAAGCCAATACTTCCTTGTCTGAGCCTATTTTTTTTTCTACAATTTCACACTCTTCAAGTAGATTTTCTACTTTTACAGTAATTTGAGAAATTTCATCTGTTGACAATACAGGATTTCTTCCCAAAAATGAATGAGAAGAAAGTGCTCCCCATTCGAATGTATCTAATTGCTCAGATATATCATCCAACATACTCATACCTACTTTAAAATCTTCATTTTCAGACATTTTTCAATCCTTTCAAGCTATATGGCTTAGATTTTATATCACATAATATTTAGTTGTATATTCATTTTATACATGTACTACTTCCATACCTGATATATAACCTGTCTTTGCATCTAGTCCATTTACATATATAGTTCCATTTCCTGTCCCAATATTAAAATGAACTTCTCCATTATAATCTGTATATTTACCAGGAACCGAACCACCTGAAATTAACCCTGAAAACATTAAAGATACTTTTGCACCTTTTACTGGATTTCCACTACCTTTGTATAAAACTTTTACAGAAACCATATTGATTATCTCCTTTTTTCTTTTTTTTGTTTAATTGAGATACTTCCTTTTAAAAAAAGAAAGTATCTTACATTAAATCAATTAATTCACATTATTAACAATGTTAACCCGATACTAATCTTTTTCATAAACATAACCAGTCCCACCACAATTTGGACATTTCTTTTCTGTAGAAGTAGGCATTCCGATAATGTTAAGTTCATAAACCGTGCCTTTTCCTTTACATGTTGGACATGTTACTTTCTTTCCCATTTTTTATCTCCTTTCTTTGTTTTTTTAATTTACAGAGATTCTATTTTTTCTACATTTCAAATGTAATTATACTTTTTGCATCCACTAATTTCTCTGTCAACTATTTCTTGCATTGCACTTAATGATCTGCAGCTACCACGACGAGTGAATCGATTTTGTGGGGCTACTTATTATGTGCTTTTTAGCTTTATATCATCAATTGTTGCTATCGGGATATTCTAATCCTTAACGCAACGAACCGAAAAGCCATAAATCATAATGTAAACGCTACTGGAAACCCCTGAATAAGCGTAATACAAACTCCTGATCCAGGCTCGCCAGGCACGGTTACTATTGTAATCACTAGAAGACCAAAAGAAAGCTCGGCTACCCATATGGAAGAAATCACCAAAATCAAAGTTGCGGAAACCACCAGGTAATGCAGTGAAGCAGCTTTCATTTGTTGCACCATGGTTCGGACTGTTCCAGTGTATAGTTCCGGTCTCTTTCATTTTTCCACCAGCAACACTACTCCCACCAAGGTAATCAACTAATGTTTGCCACTCATCATCAGTAGGTACATGCCATCCTTCAGGAGAAATGCCACGGCTATCATCAACCGCAAACCAGTTATACAAACGTCCATAGGTTGCTACGTTTACTAATTCATTGTCATAATTACAGTATGCTCCATAATTCAATCCACACCATGTGCTGTTAGAAGTCACTTCAGGAATTGGGTCTCCATTACTGTAATGGGTCACTTTTAAGTTTTCCATCATCCATTCCTGATCACCTATCTGTATCGTTTGATATACATTTCCATCTATGTCTGTTACAGTGCTTGTTACTCCACTTATAGTTGTAAAATGCCAGATATCTCCGGTTGTAGAATTATCATGGTCATCATAAGCGACTATCTTCCAGTAATGTGTGCCATAATTTAAAGTTCCTGTATTGTAAGTATAGCTACTTTGTCCTGGATTAGCAAGTGTAAGGTTTGATAAAGTTCCAAAATATACATCAAATGTTAGAGGATCTCCGTCCTGATCATAACAATTCCACGATAAATCTATATTCGTAGCTCCCCAGGTCGCGCCATCTTTTGGACTAGAGACGGTAGGTTTTTCTGGTTTTCTATTACTGGGTCCCGTGCTATCTTTACTGCAGGAGTAGAAAATAAGTGAAACCATAATTAACATAATTAATAAGACTTTTGTTTTTTTCATTTTTACGCCTTTTAATTTTTGTTTTTTATTTATCTTCTATCAATCTTCCTTTTACGGTCCTCGT
>DAOVPZ010000062.1 GCA_030628975.1 Candidatus Cloacimonadota bacterium | reverse complement strand
TGTTATTACATTGTAATTACTTATTAATTGTCAAGGAATAATAGTAATTACTTATTACAAAATAAGATTTAATATTCCTCCAACTATCAAAGTTGCGACAATCATAATCAGTGCTGATTTTATCATATCTTTTATGCCAAGTTCTTTGATTAGGACAGCAAAAGTTGCAATACATGGAAAATACATCGTCAAAACCACTGACGCAGTCACCATCTGCGCTTTAGTTAGTCCTAATGGCACGAGCATTCCAACAGCAACATCCTTTCTCAGAAACCCAATAATCAATGCTCCAATTGCATCTTTTGGTAGTCCAAGAATTCCTGTTATTACAGGAGCTGCAATCCTACCAATAAATTCAATGATATGAAGCGAATAAAGGATATTCACAATTAGAACCCCAATAAGCACAAAAGGAATAGCTTCTTTCAAAAACCATAGTATTCTCATCCAGAGTTTCTTCAAAAGTGCACCGAAATAAGGAAAACGATATGGTGGTATCTCAACAAAAATTTCTGGACTTTCTCCCTTCAATATTAAATTCATTAATAATCCAAGTATAACCCATACAATAAAAAGAGAGCAAAAAACAATAGCAATCGCACTTGCTCCATACCTGCCAACTAAACCAATTACCATTGCTATCTGAGCCATACATGGAACAGCTATTGCCATAAGAGTTGCAGTGATAAAACGCTCTCTCCTTGTTTCTAATACTCTTGTAGCTAATGCTCCTGGAACATTACATCCAATACCAAGTAACATAGGAATTATTGCCAAACCGTGAATACCAATCCTATGCATTAGAGTATCAACTAAGACCCCAAGCCGCGGAAGATAACCAGAATCTTCCATAAAACTTAATACAAGATAAAAAGCAAAAATATATGGTAGCACCATTGCTATTGGAACAAATAAACCCGTTGTCAAAAGACCTAAGGATTCCACAAATTCAATCTCACCTTCAATAAGTTTACCAATCAATATATTATGAATAAATCCAGAACTCCCCAACAAAGCTGATAATTTTAGCATTAATGGAGCCCACAAATTTTCAAACAAAGGCTCAAAAACATAGCCAATAAGAGACTCACCAATAAATCGTATAATTTGAAAAGCAAGAAATAATACAATGAATGCAATTGGAATTCCGGTTAATGGATGTATTGAAGCATCTCCTAATCTTTCCCAAATCGTATGATGACGATGAGTTAACTTTTGCACTTCATTTATAATTTTACCAATTTCTGACCATCTATCCTCAATTTTATATTGATATACGCTGACCCTTGCTTCAGTTAATCGTGATACAAGATCTTTGATTCCTTCACCAGTTATACCACAGGTGGGAACAACAGGAACACCAAGAGTTTTTTCTAATTTTTCTACATCAATATGAATTCCAGTATGTTTTGTTTCATCCCAGAAATTTAGGCAGATTATTAGTGGTATCCCTTTTTTAATGAGTTGAAGTGTGAGATTCAGGTTTCTCTCGAGATTTGTTGCATCCACAATATTAATCCCGATTATATCAGGATCATCTTCTTTGATAGCGTTATTAACCATTTCAACAGCAACCTCTTCAGCTTTTGAAGTTGGTTCAAGAGTATAAGTGCCAGGAACATCAATCACTTCTGCTTTTTCACCCTCTATACGCATGTATCCTTTTGTAAATTCAACAGTTGTCCCAGGATAATTAGAAGCAATTACATGTACACCTGTCAATCTGGAAAAAATAACACTTTTACCAACATTGGGGTTACCAATTAAAAGTATTTTTATCATATTATTCTTTTCCTATTTTTGCCAAGAACTGACACTAACAAACGCATATAAATACGAATTATTTTATTACAACTTTAAAATGTTAGTGAAATTTCGTGTTAGTTAGTGGTTAATCTATTTCCACGATAATTTTTTGAGCCATGCCAAATCCTAATGCAACTTGTGTGTTGCCAACTTGAACAGTTATTGGACCTCTCATAAGCTGCGACGAAATTTTTTTAACATTTACTCCTACTCGAACCCCAAGCGCTTCAACCCTTCTCTTTAATCCAAATCCACCATTAATTGCCATAACGGTTCCTTGTTCACCTGATTTCATCTGAGCTAAATTAACCTTTACCATTCTTCATTCTCCTTCCCATTTAGGCTCGGCCTAGCTGCGACTGATTGGTTTCGTCTTTTGTTTAGACTGATTGTTAATTTGTTTTTCCTTCTGACAATCAGAACAGATTCCATAAATTTTTAGGCAATGTCCTGTCATCTTGAAATCATTTTCAGCAGAGATTTCTTTCTGAAGCTTTTCAATATCCGTACTGTGGAATTCAATCATCTTTCCACATTTCTGACAGATTAGATGGTCGTGGTGTTGGTGACCAAAAATATGTTCATAAAGATGTTTACCACTTTGTAGTTGGATTTTGCTAACCAAACTGCTTTTTTCTAATAGCTCTAATGTGCGATATACTGTAGCTCTGGAGATATTGTTACCTTTCTGACTTAGTTGAATAAACAATTCATCAGCAGTAAAATGAAAATGATTATCAAATACTTGCTCAGCAATAATCTCTCTTTCTGTTGACCATAAAAGGTTTTGTTTTTGGATAAATTGTTGAAACTTTCTTACTTCACTTTTCATAATTTTCCTCAATAAGATTGAGACCAAGTCTCAATATGAAAATTTTGTTTGTCAAATTATTTGATATATTTTTTATTTACACTTATTATGAAAAAATCCCGAAGAATTTTCCTTCGGGATTTATTTGAATAGAATCTTTTGTTATCTATAATGAAAACCCTAAACCAAGTCTAGCAACAGAATATTTTCCGAAAGAATAATCAGCACAAATATCGAGAATTAATAATTTATATCTCATACCCAAAATTACACGAAATTCATTTTCCACAGTAATATCAAACTTAACCTCATTTGTATTATTAATACCTCCAGTATATTCATATTTTGCTGTTACGGTTGTATTCTCTATTCCAATCCCACCATATAATGTTATCGGTACTACAACAAGACCTTTGCTTAATTGTGCATTGAAAAATGTGCAGTTGGCGGTTATTATATCTTCTAATTTAAATTGTTGATATACTCCCTGTAAGGATATCGCTACTGGACAAAGTGGAATTAATTTACTTACTTGATATTTTAAGCCTAATCCCCAAAAAGAAATTTCTCCAATATCTTTAGAGAGTTCAACAGGTGGAAAGTATCTACCAATAATTTCAAACCCACCAGGAAGTCCAACAAATACTTGTGGGAAAACAAAAGGAACTATGTTGAGATCTATACCTTTAGGAAGCATTAGTGCATCGATTCCTGTTACTTTTGAGTCGAAATATCCTCCATCGTTTCCAAAAATTGTGGCACTTTCAACCTCATTTCCAATATATAAATTTGTATCCGGATTTGATGCCATAAATTTCATATCCTCTTCTGGGACAAAAGCTAATGCTGTACTTAGTGTAAAACCAAACCTAAATGGTTTTGTAACCTTTGCAGTTTGAAACCATCCTGTATTTAGGTTAGTCCCAAAAGCTGTGATAAATGGTTTCATGTAGTTTTTTCCATTGTCTCCTGCAAATTTACTTAATCTCTCCTCAAGAGTATTACCAAAAAGAACACTTGAAGATATAAAAACAATAATCATGAAAGCAGTAATTACTAATCCTTTTTTCATTATTTACCTCTGATATTTTTTATAAATGTTTATATATAATTATTACTTTTTCTGTCAAGAAATTCTACAATTATTTATTATTTTACACAATTTCTGCTCTTTAACTTAACTTGTTTTTATTATCTTACAAAATCTTCTTTTGCCAACTTTTATAATAAAACCATCCTCAATTTTTAAATTTAGTTCAATATCATCCATTTTCTTTCCATTAACCGAAACTGCACCTTGCTGTATCATTCTTCTTGCTTCTCCATTGCTTTTAACCAAGCCAGTTTCAGAAAGTAATTTTACAATCCAAATCTCATCCTTATCAGTTTTAAAGTCAGGTATTTCGTCTGGAATCTCTTTTTTGGCAAATACTTTATGAAAATGTTTTGCTGCTTTTTGAGCTGTGCCCTGACCATGATACATCTCAACAATCAAAGAAGCTAAGGTCTCTTTAATCATCATCGGATTGATAGAATCACCTTTTAAATGCTGTTCCATTTTTGCAATCTGTTCGGAATTTACATTTGTTGCTAATTTATAATAATGTATAATCAATGAATCTGGTATAGACATTACTTTCCCATATTTTTCATCAGGTGAATCAAAAACTGCAATGTAATTGTTCAGACTTTTACTCATCTTTTCTTTGCCATCAATTCCGTAAAGTATAGGAGATAGAACTGCAATTTGCTGTTCCATTCCCATTATTTTCTGCAATTCTCTCCCAGCTAAAATATTAAACTTTTGTTCTGTTGCCCCAAGCTCAACATCTGCTTCAATCGCCACAGAATCATACGCTTGTAAAAGTGGATACAGAAGTTCATGTAGAGATAATGGTAAGCCTTTTTCATATCGTCTGCGGAATGTTTCGTGAGCCATAAATTGTGCCAATGTAAATTTTGACATCAGATTCATTACATCCTCTAAACTCATTTTTTTGAACCATTCAGATTGCCAGCGAACTTCAGTTTTTTCCTTATCGAGAATCATATATAACTGATCCATATATTTTTCTGCATTTTGTTTAACTTCCTCTTCATTTAAATGCTTGCGTGTTTCATCCAGACCAGTTGGGTCTCCTATTTGAGCTGTAAAATCACCAATAATGATAACCCCAGTATGACCAAGATTCTGGAAATCACGCATTTTCCGAATAGGTACAAGATGTCCAATATGAACATCATAACCAGTTGGGTCAATACCATATTTTATACGAAGAGGTTTCCCTGTTTCTTCAGACTTCTCAAGTTTTTTTATAAGTTCATCTTCTGGGATTATTTCTTCAACACAATTTCTTATTACTTCTAAAGTCTTTTGTAAATCCAAATCTACTCCTTTTACTAGATAAAACTAATACCAAAGTCAATAAATTATCTATATTCTTGACAATTCATATCAGATTAAAAACCTTCGGACACCTCTACTGAGGTTAATTTAATGGTGCTGAAGAGGGGATTTGAACCCCTACCCGCCAGCTGGCGGACCAGGTCCTGAACCTGGCGCGTCTGCCAATTCCGCCACTTCAGCACGAGTTTAAAAATCATAAGTCTTCTTAATAGCGTCAAGAAAAATATGATAGACACAGAATTCAAAATTAAAGATGGTACTGGGTAAAATTTAATATATCAGAGGAACATATTATGACTGAACAGGAAATAAAAAGTATTTTATCCGATTGTGGTGCATTCTTAAAAGGGCACTTTCTATTAACTTCTGGCAGGCATAGTGAATATTATATTGAAAAAATTAAGATTATTCAAAATCCTGATAAAGTACAGCTACTTTGCTCAGAATTATCAAAAAAATTTTCAGATGTTGGTTTCGATGTTGTTATCAGCCCTGCAATGGGCGGAATTGTTCTCGGTTATGAAGTCGCAAAAATACTGGGCAAAAAATTTATTTTTACACAAAGAGAGAATAATAAGATGACAATCAGAAATGGATTTGAACTTTCTCCAAATGAAGAAGTTCTTATTATTGAAGATATCGTTACAACTGGTGGAAGTGTATTTGAAGTTATAGATTGTATAAAAAAAATAGGTGCACAAATTATGGGCATTGGTTTAATTGTAGATAGAAGTGGTGGAAAAGTAGATTTTGGTTTTCTCACAAGACCTCTACTAATAATGGATATAAAAACTTACTTACCTGAAGATTGTCCTTTGTGTAAAAAGAATATACCAATAACCAAACCTGGCTCAAGTAATAAAAGATAGTTTATTTTAGGAGACAAAAAATGGAAAAAAATGATTTAATATTTCAACAATTATTAATGTCATTCCAGATGCAAGGAATGATTACTATGGGTAAAATTATGAATCCCGCTACTCAAAAAATTGAGAGGAATCTCTTGATTGCACAATCAACAATCGACACTTTAGAAGCTTTAAAAGAAAAAACAAAAGGCAATCTGAATGAGGAAGAACAGAAATTGATTAACCGCATAATTTATGACCTGAAAATGAATTATGCCGATGAGGTTACAAGAGAACAGAAAGAGAAGAAAGAAAAAAAGGAAGAAGAAGCAAAAGAGAAAAAAACTGCTGATGAGAATAAAGATAAAGTTGATAAAAATAAAGAAGAAAAACCTAATAAAGCAGAATAAAAATAAAAAAACTTACTTGGAGTACACTTCTCCAGAAGTGGATAATAATTAAACTCAAATCCCAATCTGGAGATTGGAACTCCAGAATTATAGGAGTTTATAAATTATGAAATTAGTAGAATGTGTCCCAAATTTCAGCGAGGGAAGAGACAAAAACATTATTAAACAAATAACTGACACAATTGAAGCAGTTGAGGATGTAACTTTATTAGATGTTGATCCAGGGCAGGAAACGAACCGAACTGTCGTGACATTTGTTGGTAGTCCAGAAGGGGTTGCCGAAGCAGCATTTCAAGCTGTGAAAAAAGCATCTGAAGTTATTGATATGCGTAATCATTCAGGTGCTCATCCCAGAATGGGTGCAACTGATGTGTGCCCGTTTGTTCCTGTTGCTGAGGTTTCAATGGAAGATTGTATTGAAATCTCAAAAAAAGTAGGAAAAAGAGTTGGA
>DAOVPZ010000052.1 GCA_030628975.1 Candidatus Cloacimonadota bacterium | reverse complement strand
CATTAGAGTTGTTGAATTAATCATGTTTTTAATTTTTTTCTTTGTGTCTTTGTGCCTTCGTGGCGAAGGGATTTTCAGATGAAAATAATAAATTATGTTCGTGAAAGTTCGTGTAAGTTCGTGGCTAAATAATCATAAAAGGTAAGAATGAATGATATAAAAAGAAATTTAGAAAAGATATTATCAGAAATTCCAGAAGGTATAGAATTGGTTGCAGCTGCTAAATCAAGAACTGCAGAAGAAATCTTGCAAGCAATTGAAGCTGGTGTAAAAATAATCGGTGAAAACTATGTACAAGAATCACTTAAGAAGATAGAGAAAATTGGTCACAAAGTTAGATGGCATTTTATCGGACATTTGCAGACAAATAAAGTCAAATATGTCATCCCGGTTTATGATATGATTGAAACTGTGGATTCCTTTAAGCTCGCAAAAGAGATTGATAAGCATGCAAAGAAAAATAATAAAATTATGCCAGTGCTCATAGAAATAAATAGTGGTAAAGAGCCACAGAAGTTTGGAATTATACCAGAAGATGCAGAAAACTTAATAAAAGAAATATCAACTCTATCAAACATTAAAGTAATGGGATTAATGACAATGGGACCATTCACCGGTGACCCGGAAAAGGCACGACCATATTTTATTGTGACACAAAAACTCTTTGATAAAATTTCAGATAGAAATATCCCAAATGTAGAGATGAAATATCTTTCTATGGGTATGAGCAACAGCTATAAAATTGCTATTGAAGAAGGTGCAAACATGGTTCGGATTGGCACAAAGATATTTGGTGAAAGAAAATATATATAAAAAATAAAGTAATTTTACTTGATAGTACAATACAAAAATAATTGTGTCCTTCTATATTAAAACTATATTTCTTTTAAGAAGTATTTTCTTATAAAATATCTCACATAATGAACTCACTACAGAATAATTCACTTGAGTACATGAGATTGATTAAATCCAAAAATATAAACTAATATTTTCAAAAAAAATCAGAAATATTTATCTAAAACTTTAAAATTTTTATCTCTTTCCCAGTTTCTTTTCTCAAATCATCAATCGTCTTATCATCTAATGTAATTCCATCTTCATTAAACATATTTTCAGGAAGAAGTATTAAATCTCCACAATCATTTTCTTTAATGGCTTTAATAACATCAGAACATGATAATAAACCAGTTACAGTAACTGTCTCCCCCAAATATTCGTTTTTGACTTTTATTATATTAGTTCTAATTTTATAAGATTTCTGAAATTCATTTGATAGATTTTTTATAATAGGATAGATAAGTTCAGCAGTTATAATTGTTATCGAGTTTATATCTTTATTTAATTTCAAACTACCAACTGTTGTATCCCATTCAGATAATAATTTTCTTGTCATCCCTACCCCATTCTCGATTTGAGGAAAATCGTTATAATATTCTTCTTCTGGAATTTCTTCTCTTACAAGAAGAAAAAACTCATCAGCCAATGTAACCAAACCAGTACCAAGCTTCTGCTTAAATTTATCCCGCCATTTCATTGAATCAGAAATCACTTTCTTTGCTAAATCTTCATCAACAGGTCTTATGGGAGTTAATCCTTCTCTAAACTTTGTTAATCCAACTGGCACAATTGCAATCGACTGAACAGAAGGATATAACTCAGCCAGATCAAAAATTGTCCTTTCCAATTCTATACCTTCATTCCAGTCTGGTATTAAAACTATTTGAGTATGCATTTGAATTCCATTTTCAGCAAGGAATTTCAATCTTTCTTTAATATTAATTTTTACTCTATATCTCATCATTTCTTTTCTGAGCTTATCATTTGTAGTGTGAACTGAAATATAGAGTGGTGAAAGTCGTTGCTCAACGATTCTTTGATAATCTGCATCAGTCAGATTTGTCAGGGTAATAAAATTTCCGAGCAGAAATGAGAGTCTAAAATCATCGTCCTTAATCTTCAGAGATGAGCGAGCGTCAGAATGCATCTGGTTTACAAAACAGAAAATACAATCGCAATTGCATTTGCGATATCTTATTCCACAGAATTCCAGCCCCAGATCTTTTGAAAATTCTTTCTTTATTTTATAAATTTTCTGGCAATTATTCCGCTGAATTTTTATTCTTAAATTTTCATCAGACTGATAAAATTTATAATCAATAATATCATTAATGTTGTGATTATTTATGGAAATAATTATATCATTTGGTTGAATTCCAATGTTATTAGAAATAGTTTGATTATTAACTGATTTTATTTTTAGTGGCATAATTATAATTCATTGAGGTATTTTGGAGTGTCCCGATATTCATCGGGATTACTGCATATTTGCACCAAGACCCCGATACAGTCGTTCCCTGTTAAATATTGCTTCGCATTTCACAGGGTAAACCTCCTTACGGGGCAGGCGCTTGGTGTACTCCATACTTGATTAAATAAAAGGCGGGAAAGCTAATCCCGCCTAAATATTAATCACATCTTTTTACTTGCATTAGAATTTATATTCGTTAGCAAGAACTTTTTGTGCGGCAGAAAGTCCAGCACCCCATTCAAATTTCCAACCCAGTTCATGTAAAACCATCTCTAAAGCAGAGATAACAGCAATAATATCAAAACATTCTATATAACCCATATGAGCGATACGGAAGATTTTGCCTTTTGCTTGAGCTTGACCACCAGCAATGGTAAATCCATACTCATCTCGCATCTTTTTCACCAAAGCAAGTCCATCGACACTTTCCGGAACTATCACAGCAGTAACTACATCACATGGTGGATTTGCAAACAATTCCAAACTTAGGGCTGCTACTGCTGAACGACAAGCTTTTGCTAAAACACGATAACGAGCAAATCTTTCCTCAATACCTTCAGCTTTAATTATATTGATAGCTTTTAATAAACCTTTAACATGAATCACAGAACCTGTAAATGGGTCAGTGTTCTTTGCCAATTTTTTGCGATAAGATTTCCAGTCAAAATAATAATTCGATTGTGTGCAGGTTTCAATTTTTGCCCAAGCTTTCTCATTAACAGCAGCATAAGCGTGTCCGGGAGGAAGCATTAATCCTTTTTGAGAGCCAGCAACGCATATATCAACTTTCCAATCATCCATATAGAATTCCTGCCCACCTAATCCAGAAATTGCATCAATAACAAGTAAAGCATCAGTTTTACTTATAATATCACCAAGTTCTTTAATTGGTAAAACCACACCAGTTGAAGTTTCTGTCAACTGAGTATAAACAGCTTTTACATCTGTATTTTCTTTTAGAAGTTTTTTAATAGTATCTGGTTCAACAACAGTACCCCAGGGTAAATCAATATAAATAGCGTTAATTCCAAACTTTTCTGCTATTTCTCCCCAGCGCTCAGCAAACTTTCCATTCCTTATAATAATCGCTTTTTCACCCTTATTCAACACATTAGAAACAGCTCCTTCCATAGCACCTGTTCCTGTGGATGCAAAAATTAGAACATCGCTCTTGGTTTGAAATATAAATTTCAATCCTTCAATAGCCTGACCAACCATAGCTTTAAATGCGGGGGTACGATGATGAATCATTGGTTCTGCTATGGTTAGTAAAATATCCTCAGGAACTGGTGTTGGTCCTGGTGCTAAAAGGTATTTTTTCATCTTTCTCTCCTTTCATCTATCTAGCCTACATAATATTAAATAGGCATTGATATATTTTATCTCCGATGTGTCGAAGACATGTTTATTTTTTACTATATTCTTTGATTATTTCCATAATCCAAAGTGTGCCATTTTCAAGATCTTCAAAACTAATATTTTCATTTAAAGTATGAACATCTCTCATACCCGTACCAAGTATCGGCATATCAAGACCATGACTATAAAAAATATTTGAATCACTTCCTCCTCCACCGATTTCAACTTCTGACTCAATTCCAATATTCTTTGCCGCATTTAGAGCTATTTTTACAATTTCACTATTACTATCTATTATTATTGCTGGAAAATCTTTTAATACTTTAGCATCAATTTTTGCTTCAAAGACATTGGACTCTATCTTTATCTGATATTTTTTAGCAGTTTTTTCAAATGTTTTAATAATATCATTCGTAACTCTCTGAAGCTTATCTTCATTATGACAACGCACTTCTCCACTTAATGTTACAATATTTGGAATAATATTATTTGCAACTCCTCCTGAAATTTTACCAATATTCGCTGTGGTTTCATCATCGATTCTTCCAAGTTTTAGTTTTGATATTGCTTCAGAAGCAACCTGAATAGCGTTGATTCCTTTTTCTGGAGAAGCACCAGAATGAGCTTCTTTCCCAAGAACTTTAATTTCAATAACATTTAAAGCGGGAGCTTGAATGGTTACAGAACCAACTTTATGACTATCTAATGTATAACCCTTACGCCCTTTCAAAAGAGAATAATCCAAATTCTTAGAACCAAGGAGTCCAATCTCTTCTGAAATTGTAAGAAGAACTTCAAGGGGTGCGTATTTAAATTGCTGTTCTTGCAACCTTCGTATTGCTTCTACAATCTCCACAATGCCAGATTTATCATCACCTCCCAAAACAGTTGTTCCATCGCTATATATTATACTGTCTTTGATTATTGGCTTTACACCTTTTCCCGGTTTAACAGTATCAAGATGTGCAGAAAGAATCAATGCTTCTTTACTAATTTTTCCTGGAAAACGAGCAATCAAATTACCAATTTTTCCCTTTGTCCTTGCATGAGCATCATCAAAAATAACCTCTGCACCCATAGCAACCAAATCATCTTTCATTCTTTCTGCCATTTCAAGTTCATCTTTAGATTCACTATCAATCTTAACCAATGAAATAAAATAATCAACTATCCTTTTTCCCATAATATCTTCCTAATAACATAATAATATTGTTATATATTTTGGAATAAATCTATTATTTTGGAAATACTTGCGACTGAGTTCATGTTATGAAACCTAATCTTTCTATTAATAATTTCCTATGCCTTTTAGATGTTTAATAATAATTTCTTGTCAAATAAATTGATATTTTAATTGACAATATATTTTCATCAAATAAATAATTTATTATGAAAATTCTTTATAAAAGTGAGTTGTATTCTTTCATTGGCAACATATGTTTGTTTTTTAACAAAAAAGGATTATTAAATGTTAGTATTAATACATATAATAATAAATGGATTGATAAATTTTTTCCAGACGCTTTTATAAAACCTTCAAATGATAATATTTTCCTGACTCAATTAAAGGAATATTTTTCAGGTTTAAGAAAAGAATTTGATCTACAGATTATCTTATTGGGTTCAAAATTTCAAAAGGATGTTTGGAAATCAGTTTCTAAAATACCATTTGGTGAAACTATGTCATATATAGAAGTTGCAAGAAATATTAATTGGAAATCTGCACAAAGGGCAGTTGGTAATGCACTTGGAAAAAACCATTTACTTATTGTTGTGCCCTGTCATAGAGTTATAAAATCAAATGGAAATATGGGGGGATTTTCTGCAGGTATTGAGGTCAAGAAAAAATTATTGGCTTTTGAAAAGGAAATATTAAATGATTAAAAGACGAAAAACACGAGAAATAAAAATTGGGAATGTTTCAATTGGTGGGAACTCCCCCATCTCAGTGCAATCTATGACTAATACCGATACAAGAGATGTTGAGAAGACAATTAAACAAATAAAACAGCTTGAATCTATCGGGTGTGATATTGTTCGAATCGCAATTCCAGATATAATTGCAGCTAATAAAATTCAAATTATTAAAAAATCAACAAATATACCAATAATTGCTGATATACATTTTGATTATAATCTTGCATTAGAATCAATAAAAAATGGGATCGATGCACTGCGTATAAATCCTGGAAATATTGGAGATTATAATAAAATAACCAAAGTAGTTAATGCTGCAAAAGAGGCAAAAATCCCAATCAGAATTGGTGTTAATTCTGGTTCTTTAGAAAATGACATTAAAGAAAAATATGGTATCTCAGCTAAAGCTCTTACAGAAAGCGCATTGCGGCATATCAGATTCTGTGAAAAGCTTAGTTTTTATGACATTAAAATTTCACTTAAATCATCTTCAGTTCCTCTAACCATTGAAAGCTATAGGAAAATGGCAAAATTAGTTGATTATCCATTCCATCTTGGAATTACAGAAGCTGGAACAAAATTTACAGGTACAATTAAATCTGCGATTGGAATTGGTGCTCTGCTTTCAGAAGGAATAGGTGATACAATACGAGTATCCTTAACAGCCGATCCAGTTGAAGAAATAAAAGTTGGGATTGAAATTTTGAAATCCTTAGGATTAAAAAAAGGTCCAAATATTATTTCTTGTCCAACTTGTGGACGCACAGAGATTAATGTTATTAAAATTGCAAAAAAAGTAGAATACGAAATTAATAAATTGAAAATAGATCAAAACCTTACTATCGCAATAATGGGCTGTGTTGTAAATGGACCTGGAGAAGCTAAAGAAGCGGATATTGGCATAGCTGGTAGTAAAAATAATATACTCCTTTTTAAAAAAGGAAAGAGATCAAAATCAATTCAGGAAAAAAGTATTGTTGAAGAATTAATCAAGGAAATAAGGAAAGATTTTTTACCCTAACACTTTAATAATGATAAATACAAAACAATAATAATTATACTTACAATAAAAAATTTATAAGTATTGTATTTTAGAATTTCAATTATAAACAAATATGAAACATACATGTCCCCGATACATTTGGTACACAAATGAGTATGAAAATTTAAGATGGTTTAATGAAGAGATGAGTTTATTGTTTTATTACAGCAACAGGATAAACCTGTTGCTACCCATCCTGTGGGTAGATTCGGGTTTATCCCGAATCGAAATAAAGAAATAGATTTTCATATGAAACACTCATGCCGATATTTCGGCACAAAGGAGCATGAAAATACTTTAGAGTTGTTGAATTTATCATGTTTCTAATTTTTTACTTTGTGTCTTTGTGCCTTTGTGGCGAAGGGATTTTCATATGAAAATAATCTGTATTTCTGATATTCATCAAAAACTACAGGTAGATGACGAAGAAAGAGAAAAATTAAAAAAGCTATATTCATTTCTTGAGGAAATCAAAACCTGGAATTTTGATAAACTCATTATTGCTGGCGACTTATTTGATGTATGGTATGAATATAAAATGGT
>DAOVPZ010000057.1 GCA_030628975.1 Candidatus Cloacimonadota bacterium | reverse complement strand
TGCAATATCAGCCTTACATATCATTCGTATAATAATCGTATGATTTGCCATTATTGTGGATATAATCAGTCTTTGCCCAAAAAGTGTCCTGAATGTGGGGGATTTATATTTAATTTTGGCTCACCCGGAACCGAGAAGATAGAAAAAAATCTGGAGTTCCTTTTCCCTACAGCACGGATTGCTCGTATGGATACAGACACAACTCGTGGGAAACAGACCTATCAAAAAATTTTTGATAAAGTAAGAAATGGTTATATTGATATTCTGCTTGGCACACAAATGATCATAAAAGGACTGGATTTCCCGAATATAACTCTTGTTGGCATAGTTTCAGCAGATGTAAATCTTAATCTTCCAGATTTTCGCGCTGCAGAGAGAAACTTCCAACACATTACACAAGTAGCAGGTCGTACCGGCAGGAGTGAAAAGAAAGGTGAAGTTATTGTTCAGACCTATAATCCGAAACATTATAGCATTCAATTAGCACAAGAGCAAAATTTTCAAGGGTTTGTTGAATATGAATTGTCATTAAGAAAAAAACTATATTACCCACCATATACAAAATTAGTTAGATTACTTTTTACTTTAAATGATATGAACAAATTGAAAAAAATTGTATTTGCGATTAGTAGGGAAATAAGACAATTTGAAAGATCTGGGGAAATAATTATTTTAGGTCCTGTTATAGCTCCAATAAGTAAAATCCGCAAACAATATCGCTATCATATTATTATCAAAGCAAATGATAGGAATGCTGTAAAAAGGTTTGTTACCTGGTTTCAAACAAATGTGAAAATTCCAAGTTATCTTAAAATGCAGATTGATGTGGATCCGATCTCATTGTTGTAAAATGCTTAAGTTTAGCATAATGGCTTTACTATGTTAAGAAAATTTTAAGAAAAAATTTGACATCGTATCCTATTTTGAGTACAAATGTACTCAAAAAGGAGTCCAATTGTTAGAGAGTTTATACATTACTAAATCAAAAATCAGGCAGGATTTACTTGCTCTTTTCTTTACTAATCCCTCTCAAAAATATTATTTACGGGAATTACAAAGAGTATTAGGTTATTCAGCAGGTAGTATTCGCAGAGAACTTTTAAAGTTCCAAAAAGATAATTTATTTGATACTGAAAAAGTTGGAAATCTCCTTTACTATTCCTTAAATACTAATCATCCTCTATTTGAAGAATTAAGTAGTATTGTCTCAAAAACTGTAGGGGTTGAAGGAAGATTGAGAAAAGCATTGTCATCTATCAAGAAAATAAAAACCGCTTTCATATATGGGTCTTTTGCTGCAAAAAGTCAAAGTCCTGCAAGCGATATTGACCTAATGATAATTGGCAATCCTAATACTTCTACTTTAAATGAAAAAATCGCAGAATTAGAGAAAATTCTAAAAAGAGAGATAAATATCTCTCTCTATTATTTTAAAGAATATGAAACACAAAGAAAAGCCAGAAGTGGTTTTTTTCTGGAGTTACTAAAAAATCCAAAGATAATGTTAATTGGCAAAGAAGATGATTTATAAAGATTCAAAAGAATCTCTTTTAAAAGAGGATTTCATTAAAAAATGTCCTATTGATTACAAAGCTATAAAAAACTTGATAAAACGAGCTTATATTGATTTAAAAACCGCTAAGAGAAACTTAGATGATGATGAAGAATGTTCTTATAATTATGCATATAATGCCATGTTGCATTCGGGATTAGCTTTAATGTTCAGCCAAGGATTCAGACCTGAGATCAAAAATAAACATCTAACCATTGTGAAGTTTGCAAGTTCAGTATTAGGAAACAAATTTAAAAGAGTTATCAATAACTATGACTTTATGAGAAGAAAAAGGCACCGCTTTATTTATGAACCAGATATTCCCTGTTCAAGAAAAGAAGCAGAAGATGCTTTAAGAACTGCTAAAGAATTTGTAGATATAATCAGTAAATCAATAAAAGAAAAAGATCCCCAAATTGAATTGGATTTGAAATGAAAGAAGAGAATATTGAAGAAAGAAATAGTTCGTATACACTCCCATTGGGGGAGTTTCCACGACCTTTGGGATCGGGGATACATATGTTAGACAGCATTAATTAGAAAGGATATCGAATGCAAAACAATGAAGCAGAACAAAAAAAAAGAAAATATCAGCTTATTGAAATTTTGAAAAATCATTTTGAAAAATGGAAACAAAGTAAGAAACTAAATGCAATGTCTAAAGAATCACTTAAATATTATCATGACGAATTTGATATTAAAGAGAATAAAGAAACAGAAATTCCAAATGATGAGAACATAAGGCAAAATTGTTTATGGTTAATGGAAATTTATCCACCTGAGTCGATTAATAATCTTATTACATGTTTGGAAGGATTAGATTGGAAAAATACTTTTGGTTCATCTAAAAATGATAAATTGTCTGAAAAAATAAAAAACATAAGAGAGAATAATTTATATAGTTGGCATAATCTTGGATATATAGTTCCTCACAATAAAAAGTCTCTCTTACCGAGTAAGGAATCCATCTTACCTTTTGGAGTAAGGCATATCAAACTTTCTTTACTTCATTCAATTTCAAGCACAACAATCTTGATATTCCAATTCATATTTGATGATGAGGCTTCATCAAGACTTGAAAAGACAATAAATAAAAAGTTTTCTACTTACGTTGAAAAAATCAAAAATGGAAATCAATATATAACACCAATTTCTCAAAAAATGTCATCATTAGTACAATTAAAAAAATCAATCTACTTCGATTGCATAAATTGGATAAAAGACAATTTACAAGGATATTATACGGCTAACAATTTAATTGATAAAATGCCAATTTGTGATTTTATAACGCTTGATAAAGCAACACCTTTTCCTAATAAATCAGGTTTACCTAATAGTTATTTGCATATTTTAAATATGAATTATCCTGACAATGTATGGCTTCCAGATGACTTAGATGGTTTATATTTTAGATTTTCAATTTCCAAAGATCAGCGAAACCCGTACATGCAATTAGTCGGAAAATTTTCTGAGATATTAAAGAATAAAAATCTTAAGCATTATGGTGGAAAAAGTAAAAATGGGTTAGTTAACTATTTAAAATATTTCGATAATACATTGGCAATGTTTGCATTATTTTACTTATATAAGACTTATGAATGGCAAGTATCCAAAATTAGAGATGAAATTTCAAATATTAATATTTCTAAATTAAAAAAAGCCTCTCTACAACTCAATGAAACGAGTAAGGATTTTGCGATTTTAGATAGGAACTTGCCTTTTTTTACATACGAAATAAAGGAATATTGCAGGAATAAAAAACTCTTTTTTCAAAATGTTTACACTTTTCATCGAATGAAAGAGGATAAGCATAAAAGAGAGTTGATGAATGAAATCCGCATTTCTCTTAAGAAAAACTCAAAAATACTTCTTACAGCTCATAATAATTTAAGGCAATCACTTTCAACAACTTCAAACATAATCAACTCATTATCAAATGAAAAACTATCAAGAAATAGTTATAAGTTGCAAGTAATCATGTGCATTATGATGTTATTTATGTTTATTTTCACAATATTTCTATCAGTATCCCATTAAAGAATAAATCAACAACGCCATCTAACAATGCACCCACAAACTCCTTAAGCTCCGTTCGTGGCGTGCTGGAACGTTATGTGAAAATGGAAAGGATATGGAAAAACTAAATAAAACAGAAGATATGATATCAAGTATAAATCAAAGTATATTTTTTGAAGAATTTACCTATTCAGAAAATAATTTTCGCACAAGCATAGATAATCAAGAGCTTCAATTAGCTGATAGTGTTGTTTGGCTTGAAGACATTTTATTTATAATCCAAATTAAAGATAGGAATCTAAAGAATGTAAAAGACTCAGAATCAGAAGAGAACTGGTTTAAAAGTAAAGTGATAAAAAAAGCATCGTGGCAAATAAATAAAACAATAAGTTTCCTCAATTCTTATTCTGATATTACAATAACTAATGAAAGAGGTCACAAATTTTGTATTTCAGAAGCTCCCAAAGATAATATAAAAAAAATAATCATTTACACTTCAAGTGATAAGCTACCAGTTAATAGAAGATTAGAAAAATTTTATGAAAGCAGTAAAGCAGGTTTTATACATTTGTTTAATTCCATTGATTATAAATGGATCTGTAAAATTTTAGTTACTCCAACCGAAATTGATGATTATTTATCGTTTAGAGAGCAAATCAATACAAACTATGCTAAACATATAAATAAACTACCTGAGCAAGCAATATTAGGTCAATTTCTTAGTGGTAATTTTGACGAAATACCTGAATATGATTTTATCAAATATTTGGAACAATTAGAAGACGATTCGAATGAATTCTCTTTATTTCATATAATAGAAAAATTTCCAGAAAAAATTGAATTCGAACCTTTTACTCATTCTTACTATATGATTATAAAAGAATTAGCAAAACTTACGAGAGCAGAATTGAAATTATTTAAAGAACGATTTGATGCTTCTTGGAAGCAATGTAACTCGTCTAAACTAATCTTTCCTTTTCGTTTCGTAGTCCCCAGAAATAATATTGGGTTTATTATTATACCAATTCCAAATGGGCATAAGAATGAAGCCAAAAATGCTTTAAAGAATTTTACTCAAGCCCATAAATATGACCAAAGAACTAAAAAATGTATAGGAGCCTCTATTGCTAAAGACAAGGATGATTACATAATATTGTGGGAGTTTCTTGAAGCTGATTGGAAGTATGATCAATATTGGGAAGACAAACTTAAAAATAACTCTCCCTTAAGCAAAGTGAAATCTAAAGAGTTAACACTTTATCGTTTTAAAAAAAATAACAATTATTAAAGGAGACAACTATGAAAAAATACTTATTATTTGTATTCATATTAATTCCATACTTTCTGTTTTCTTACACAATTGAAGAAACACTTCAGCAAATAGAATCTCTGAAAAAAGAGATTTCTCATAATGAACAGGTTGTTGAACAAAAAATTGCTGATTTAAAAGAATCTAATCCTTTTTTTGCTGAACAGGATCCATTTGAAAGTGATACTAAATATTTAGGAAGAATGAGTAAAGCAATGCCACAAATTGACCGCTTGCGTAAACAATACTTGGGGGATCTTTGGAAAAAAATGAGTATTTTGCGTGGACGACTTTTTGAAACAAAAAATATTATTATTGAGCTTGATTCTAAAAAATATGACGCGAATAACGAAGTGTGGTCATTTGTTGTAGAGCACTTGGATTATCAAAAAGAACATATTTTATTAAATATAAAAGTTTCAAAACAAGATGCTCGAACTCTTTATGAACATAAAGATAAACTCCAAGTAACTGGTATATTGGCAGTTGATATAGGTGATAAAATTGGCTTGGCTAAATTAAAACTAAAAGACCCAATAAGTGGAATAAATATTATTCATGAAATTCAACCAATGAAAACATTTAAACATAAAGATAATGTCAATTCAGTTGCTTTCAGCCCC
Organism: Candidatus Cloacimonadota bacterium; assembly: GCA_030628975.1. Classification (GTDB taxonomy): domain Bacteria; phylum Cloacimonadota; class Cloacimonadia; order JGIOTU-2; family JGIOTU-2; genus JAGMCF01. The sequence continues at coordinate 1,516 of DAOVPZ010000057.1, read as the reverse complement.
GATGGGAAATTCCTCGCAACGGGATGCGATGACGATTATGCTCATATTTTTAATTTAGAAACCGGCAAAGAAGTGAAATCTTTCAAGCATAAAGATCATGTCAATTCAGTTGCTTTCAGCCCGGATGGGAAATTTTTGGCCACTTGTTCAAATGAGTGTGCACGTATCTTTAATTTTGTGGCAGGAAATGAAGAATTATCGTTTGAAAAAATTGGTTATTTAAGATGTATTATATTTAGTCCTGATGGGAAATTCCTTGCTATCGGTTCGGGTGATGATGCACGACTCTTTAATTTGGAAACAGGAAAAGAAGTAAAATCGTTTGAGGATGAAAATTTTGTTAAATCTATTGCTTTCAGGCCTGATGGTAAATTCATTGCTACTGGTAGTGGTGATATCCATTCAACATTCGGTTATTCACGAATCTTCAATTTAGAGACAGGTCAAGAAATAAAATCGTTTTATCATAAAGAGCCCGTCAATACTGTTTCTTTCAGTCCTGATGGGAAATTCTTGGCAACAAGTACTAGTAGTTATATGAAAAAAGGTTATACACGAATCTTTAATTTAGAGAACGGAAAAGAAGTGAAATCTTTCAAGGGTGAATTAACTTTTGACTTTAGCTCAGATGGGAAGTTTCTGGCTACTGGTTCTAATAATGGCAAAGCCATGATTATTAATTTGGAGTCAGGTAATAAAGTGAAATATTTTGAGCATAACAAGTCTGTAAAGACCGTTGCATTCAGTCCGGATGATAAGTATCTCGCTGTGTGTTGTTCTTATGATGATAATGTTTATATTTATCGCACATTTGCACAAATAGAAGACAAGATTTTGGCAAAAAAGATAATTTCACGCCCACCATCACTTACAGCGTCTGTTATATTTAGTGAACTATCAGGAAATCAGTATTTGGACGCTTTAGAGAAAGGTGAAATTTCAGTAACTGTAATAAATACTGGAAAGGGTTCAGGAAAGGGAATAACTATAAAATTTGATCCGGAAAGAATAGAGGGTCTTAATTATAACAATTCCTACATTGATGAAATTCCTGAAGGAAAGGAAGTTACTGTAAAAATACCTGTTGAAGCATATATTGATGTAAAAGAAGCAACTCAAGTTCTTAGAATAAATTTTGAAGAAATAAATGGTTTTCCTCCTGCGCCTGTTGAAATAGAATTTTCCACAAAAGCATACCAGAAACCAAAAATGTTCATTGTGGATATAGGCATTGAAGATAATAATAATAATGGAATGATTGAATCAGGTGAAACCACTAAACTAACAGTAAGAATTGGTAATAAAGGAAAAGGTGTTGCAACCGGTGCTTATGCAAAATTCTATGCAGAAGACAATGTATTTATCACAGATTCATTTCCACAAATTGTGAGTCTTGGTGATTTAGAATATAATCAACATATTGATGTTCCGTTAGAATTTTTTGTAAATGATAAAGCACCTGATGAAATTCCTTTGTATGTTGATTTAACAGAAGCAACAGGAATTGCAGGAGTAG
>DAOVPZ010000106.1 GCA_030628975.1 Candidatus Cloacimonadota bacterium | reverse complement strand
CCTTCCAAATATTTTTGCGATAGGGGATGTAACTGGTAAAATGCTTTTGGCACACACAGCAAGCAAACAGGGATTACTTACGGCTGAAATAATACGAAATGAATTGGAAGGGAATAACATAAAAACAGAAAAATTAATATATGAAAATATACCTCGTTGTACTTTTACCAACCCAGAAATTGGTTCCGTTGGCTTATCCGAGACACAAGCAAAAGAAAAATGTGGAGAAATTCTTATTGGGAAATTTCCCTTTATTGCTAATGGCAAAGCATTAGGTTTGGGAAATACCTTTGGTTTTGTTAAAACTATTGCGGATAAAGAAAGTCAAAAATTAATTGGAATGCATATAATTGGTCCGCAAGCCACTGAGTTAATTGCAGAAGGTACAATTTTAATTAATAATGGTGTAACGGTTGAGGAAGCAGTGAAAATCGTCTATGCGCATCCAACACTTTCAGAGGTTATTGCAGAATCTATTGAAGACCTCGAAAATCTTGCAATACATAAGATATAATTGAAGTTTTTGAAAATAATGACAATTTCATAATTTTGAATTAGATTTATTCTGAAGAAAGAGTTTTCATAATTAGCTCAATCAATTCATACGCTCTATCTTTATCTTTCTTATAAACCAATATTTCAATATATGATTTTTTATCGCTATATTCAAAAAACCTTCCAATAAAAAGCCCTTTCCTTTTGAAGCTAAAAGGGATATTATTCTCTTTCAGAACTTCAGATATTGCGTCTAATTGCAAACTATTATGAACCTTACACAAACTAACAATCTCTTGTTCTTCAATTTCTTCTTTCATAAAATTCTCAAATAATATTTATTTTATTAGTTCAAATTCAATATTATGTTCCACTCTTTTGACTCTTACTTGAACCTGCTGACATAAGAAAAACTTGCGGCTTTTCCTTTTCCCAATTACAAAATATTTTTTATTATTAAACTGATAAAAATCATCTGTTATGGATGATAGAGGAATAAATCCCTCAATCGGGTATTTATCCAATTCAACAAATATATTCTTATTATTAAAATTTACAATTAAGGCTTTGAAATCTTTACCAATATTTTCTTTCATAAATCTATTTTTCTTCAAATTTCCTAATGTTCTTTCTGCATTCATTGCAACTACTTCCATTTCTGATGATCTTTGAGCAAAAGTTTTAATTTCTTGTAATGAGAATTTTGCTATTGACCACCCAAAGACATACTGTTTAAGAAGATGATGAACAATAAGATCCGGAAATCGTCTAATCGGTGATGTGAAATGTGTATATGATTTTAATGCTAATCCAAAATGTCCGATATTTCTATAAGAATATTTTGCTTTCATCAGGCTTCTTAAAAGTAAGCTGTCAAATACTCTATGATGGTTCACATCTTTTATGGAATTCAAAAATTGTTTTAATGCTAAATTCTGATTCTTATGAGCAAAGTTCAAGTTATAGTTATATGATTTTACTAATAAAGCAAACTCACCAATTTTAGCTGGGTCAGGTGGTTCATGTATACGAAATATCGCAGAGTTACATTTTTTTGCAATTAATTCTGCTATATATTGATTTGCTTCAAGCATAAATTCCTCAATGAGAAGATGGCTTTCTGTCTGTATTGTTCGCAAAATATTTACTGGACTTCCATTTTCATCAAATTCAAATTCAGAATCTGGCAGGTCAAAATCAAGACTACCTCGTGCATATCTTTTTTGAGTAAGATGATTGGCTAATAGACGCATTTTTAGCAATACTTCTTGAATTTTTGGTTCAATTTCACGATTTTCATTCCTTTCAAAAAGTTTATCTACTTGTTGATAATTAAGTCTGGCATCACTTCTTATTATGGATGAAACCAATTCTCTATTGGTAGCTGTAAAATTTTTATCATATTCAACAATTATAGAAACTGTTAATCTATCTTTATCAGGTTGAAGACTACATATGTTGTTACTAATCTTTGTTGGTAGCATTGGTATTACATTTTGAAGTAGGTAAACACTTGTACCTCTTTCAAAAGCTTCTTTGAAGATAGGGGAGTCAACTTCAACATAACAGGAGACATCTGCAATATGCACATAAAGTTTGCATCCTGCCAATGTTTCCTCAAAAGAAATTGCATCATCAAAATCTTTTGCAGTAATCGGATCAATTGTAAAAGTAATAAGGTTTCTGAAGTCTTTCCTCTTTCTAATCTCCGTTGAGTCAATATGTTCCTGAAATTCTAATGACTCATCAATAATATCTTGTGGAAAATCCTTGGGAAGATCATATTGTTTTAATACGGATAGAAAATCAATATTTGGATCGTTTGCGTCTCCCAATATCTCAGCAACTTTCCCTTTAGGAAGTATATTGTTAGTTCGGTCTCCCCAGTTTGTAATATATACTGTAACCTTTTTATCCAAATACTCATCATGGTTTACTAATAAATCCATTAACTCAATATGATTATCAATTTTGGGGTTATCTGGAATGATGAATACTTTTCCATTTAATTTATATATATTTCCAATTATATATTCATTTTTTCGTTCAATAACCTTCAAGATTTTTCCAGTTGCTCCTCGATGATTTCGCTTTGTAATAATTAATTCAACTATATCATTATGATAAGCATTTAGACAATCTCTATCAAAGATTTTAACATCTTCTTTATCGGTCTTTACAAACCCAAAAGAATAATTATTTGCCAGAGCAGAAGCATCAAAAGTACCTATAATTTTTTTGTAAATTGGTTGTGAGTGATACTTTTTGCCCTTTCTTATTATTGTATTCTTCTTCTCTAATGTTGAAAGTGTTTTCTGAAAGTCTTTATAATCACGCTTGGTAATTTTAAATATTTTTGCTAATTTTCTGATTGTGAATTCTTTGTTTGAATTCTTGCGAAGGAAATCAAGTATTAACTCAGATTTGTATCTCTTGGACATTAGAAACGGTTTCCGATCTTTTCTTCTAGAAAATTAAGGATATTTTCTGTTTCCTTTTGTTCTTTTGTAAACCTAATAGACTGACCTCTGAATCTATCGAGCCCTCTTGGACGAGCAAAGGTGCTGAGCATTACACCTTTTTTATCAACATAAAAACATTTAAACTCAGTATATTTTCTTTCGCGTTTAAAAACTAAGACCTTAATAAAAACATAATCTTCATAAAATTCATAATAGGTAGGTACAAAATATGAGAACAGGGAAGAGAAAAGAAAAAATAGTGATAATAATACCCAGAAAAAATTATGAGTGATTGTAAAGACAAATATAGCAGCAAGTATAAAGAAAGCAAAAACAAAAAAAGATTGTATTGGAAATTCAACAAATGGGAATGATATCCAGGAAAATAACGGTTTTTTCACAATGGGTAGTCTCTTAGTATCTTATCAATAATATTTGTGTAATTTTTGGCATCCCTATATATTGGGATTATTCTGCCTTGAGACTCTTTTATAAATGCTATTTAAATGACTAATTACAAATTTCTAATTTTCACCCTTCGCAGTAGCAGTGCTACTGCTATGGAGAACGGGTCTAATAAAACTTCAAATATCAAATGACAAAAAAGGGTTGATTCTCCAAGAATTCGTTCTGAGGATACGGAGATGGCATTATTGGACATTTGTGCTTTGTCATTTTATTTGACATTAGAAATTAGGATTTTGAAATTTTTAGTTTTTGTTGTTGACCGATATTTTCCTTTTGGTTCTGGTTCACCCTTCGGAGTAAACCTACGGAGAACGGGCTTGTCGGGGTTAGAAGATAAAACCTTTCCTATTATTCAAAAATATGTATCAAAAATTATCACAGTTAAAGAGGAAGAAATTATATATGCTATGTGGTTAGTATGGAAAAGAATGAAAATAATCATTGAACCATCAAGTAGTGTGGCTTTGGCTGCTCTTATTAAAAACAGTAAAAAATTTAAAAATAAAAGAATCGGGATAATTATTTCAGGTGGAAATATAGATTTAAGATGTTTACATTTTTAAAAAAGAAAGTATCCAAATCATTATGAAACATTCATCCGCCAGCTGGCGGACAAAAAAGCATGAAAATATAATATTTATTTTGATGACGGATATTGGCAGAAACAGGATAAACCTGTTGCTACACGCTAGCTGGTGGGTAGATTCGGGTTTATCACGAATTGAAAAACAAAACGATTTTCAGATGAAACATACATGCCCCCGATATATCGGGGACACAAAGGAGCATGAAAATAATCAAGTATACATAGTTGATTATGAAACCATCTGATCTAACAGGATTTGTAATCCTGTTTATTTCAACTTTGAAATCTTTATTTGAGAATAATAAACACCATTACAAATGGTGTTGGATCGTTTATTTGGAAGTTATTTGCATATGAAAATTTTTATCTTATTCATAATCTTAATATTATCTTCTATTCAATTATGGGGTAGCGAATTAGAGATAAAAGCTACTTCGTTAGATTCTATATTTGTTTTTGAAAAGGGAAAGATAAAAGGGGATAGTCTTTTTTTATATTTTTCTGGTAAGATGTTCCACCAAAATGAAGATTACTATGAATCTATCGCGTATTTTGAAGAATTCCTAAATAATTACACAGGTGATTCCCTCTCTTCGTATGCTCTTTTCAATATTGCTGAATCCTATTTAAAGCTGGATTTTACTGAAATGGCTTATACAATTTTTGCTGAACTCCTCAATGATAGATTTCCATTTTCGAAACCAGGAATTGTGGCTTTAAAACAAATGGGAGATAT
>DAOVPZ010000135.1 GCA_030628975.1 Candidatus Cloacimonadota bacterium | reverse complement strand
GGGAAATGGTTAGAAAAAGATTATAAATATACAGTTAGTGCTCTAGGGGTTAACTTTGGTGCTGATTTTGAATACTTAGTAAATCCAGATTTATGTTTTAATTTAGGTGCAAGTTATAAGCTTGGTTTTACTCCGTTAGAAGTAAAACTTGAATATGATGATAATGAAATTTTTTCTCATACAGATTCAGAAGAAATTGATGAATTGTTTCCCGATTTAAATCTTGGTGGAATAAAATTTAGTGCAGGAATTAATTATTCTCTCGGTGCATTACCATTTAATTTATTTGGATTTTTAGATCCGTTAAAGAAACATTAAAAAATTTATAAAGATCAGAGGAATTACTCTTCGGGTCATTTTTATAATAAGGAGATAACATGAAAATTTATCTGAAACTAATATGTTTGATTCTCGTGTGTTTTCTTTCAATACCTTTATTTGCACAATATCCTGAATCCAAACAAGCGACATTTATCGAGACAGTTTCATCTTCTGAGGTGTTGATTGAAGCAACTGGAATTTACAAATCATCTGAAAAGAAAAAAAGGAAGGCAAAGAAGGATATCAAGGAAAATGGCGTGAAAAAAGCAATACAGGATGCAAAAAAATCAGCTGTTTATCTTATTCTTCTTGGTGGAACCGATCCATTAATAAGCACATCTGAAGAAAGAGTGAAATTTGAGAAGAATGCTTCTTTCTTTTTTGATATGTCCAATGTTAGCAGATATATCTCATGGGAAGAAACTCAGATTCTAAAGAAGGTAAAATTTGATGATGGAACTGGAATTAAAGTCACCAAACGATTTAAGGTTAATAAGGAAATAATAACAAATGACCTGATATCACAAGACATACTGGTAGCCAAGGCAGACCTTGTAGATATTATTGGAAATCCTTTTATTATGGTCGTTCCTGCGACGAGCAAAGGAGAAAATCCCATCGAACTTCTGCAGGATAATGTTAAAGTCAAACATGCTGCTGCAGTTGTTGAAAGCTACCTGACTGCAAGGAAATACGATGTTATTGTTCCTGAACAGCAAGTCAATTTAGATGAGTTAACCTCAGCTCAGCAAATGCTCGGGGATCAGGAAGAAGATTATGCATATCAATTGGCTCTTTCTATTGGTTGTGATGTTTATATCACATTCAGTGGAGCAGTTGAAAGTGCAGGATATGGAACTGAGAAATATTCTATGAATGTCCGTGCCTTTGAAACTACAACTGCTCGACTGCTTGGGGCTGAAACAGGTTATAGCCAAGCAAGACAGGGTGAGATTATGGTCTCTATTGAAGAAGCAATGAGTGATGCTATCAATAATGTGTTATCAAGGATTATGAATTATTGGAAAGATGATCTTAAAAGAGGGATACAGTATAAACTAATTGTCAGTATTTCTACTGATTTTGATGAAGATGAGGTGGAAGATATTCAATTTGCATTTATGGATGCTGTAGATGAAGTTGCAAAAAAGTCAAAAGAAAATATTGTTACTAGTCAAACTATTGATTATTTGCTCTGGTGTGATCCAAAAAAATATGACAAGAGTTCCAAAGTTTATCGTTATCTCAAAACATCTTTTAATGATCAGGGAGTGGAAGGTACTCTCAAGAAGATTAATGTCAATCGTAAATTAATATTGCTAAAAGTTGTTTATGAATAGCTAATATCTTAAAAATTTATTGGGATATATATTATTTAACATCTATGAAAAATTATTCTCAGTCTAAATAACAAATAAATGAGGTAGAAAAATGAAAATATCTTATTTATTGATATTTCTACTATTAATTAATAGTTTTTTTTCATTACTATGGGGAAATGTGTTTAAAAATATGTTGGATTATGATATTGAAATTGGTTACAAAGCAAATCTTTGGGGACCTTTTGGTAGCTTGGATGAAGATCGGGACCCGTTTGATTTTAAAACTGAAGGATTAAGTACAGCAAGTGTTATTGGAAATATCTCTTTTCGATCCCATTCATTTCTTGAATTTGATTGGGATCTCCCTTTAATGAAAACAGAACATCAAAAGGAAATAATCAAATATAATAAAGAGGAAAATTACGGTATAGAAAAATATACTATAGGGGTAAAACTTGACCCATTTGTTGATCTTCTTTTCAAGGATGATAGTAAACTCAATAAATATCTTTTCAAACCTTTTTTTTCCTTGAAATTTAGAAAAACGAAAAGATTATTTTATGGTTCTGCTAAAGCTATAAAGGATTTTGTGTATATTCCATTGGATGCAACTTTCAATTATAATACTCATACAATAAACGGAATACAAAATTTCTATGAAGGTGATTCATTAACATTTCGAACTGAATATGATTATTTTGATGTAACTATAAAAATATTAACTTTTAATGCAGTAAAATCTAATGGGACCATAAGCTTTTCAACTTTAAGTTCTAAGGAAAATACAAAAGCAAATAAAAAAAAGTCAATTTTTAAATTTGTACCATTTGAATTACGAGCAGGATATTTCTATTCAAAATGGAACCGTCCTTCCGATAGTGGAGGTGGATTATTTACATATAATGATAAATTGGTTGTCCATGATGCTATTTATAAAACCCAAGGTGGGATGCTCTTATGGACGCCAGTAAATAGAACCGCAGAAGGATGGAATGTTGATATTCATTTAAAATGGGGATTTGATAATCAAATTGATAGTAAGGCTGTGGATTATTTTAAGCATGTATTTTGTGATTCATTAGTCAATGTTTTTGTTGGTTTTAAACTATCTAATTGGTGGAATTATAATTTAAATTTCCTCAAATTTGGAAACTTTTTTCTTTCATTTGGTTTTATCTTGGAATTAACTAGCTTCAATATTGAAGATCATTCAGAATCAAATGAAAGTAAAACAAAAGAAGAAGATAATGATTACCCCGTTGTATTAGTAGATAAGGAAATGTGGTTTGACGCATTTTTGAATTTGTCTTTTAGGTTTTGATTATCATTTTAATAAGTATTAAGCACCTAAGTTTCGCACTTGAGAATTTATTATAACAAGCATTAGAAAAGAAAGATCCGATGTTATATGAATAATTAGAATCAGTTATTTATCAGCATTGACTAACCTGCGAAACTTGACTAATATAATATTTTATACATAAATTAATAATATTGTTGAAACTATATTTGAACTTTTAGAAAATGGATATAAAGGAAAAGATATTCAAACATTGAAAAATTTTATTAAATTCTCTAAAAATTATGACAAATGTCTAATGAATTTTAAGTAAGAAGTTCTTGATATAACATTAAACTATTCTATAATGAGGAGATAATAATGAAAAAAATAATACTTATATTGATTTTTATGATACTTGCAGTATCAGCCTTTGCTAAAGCACCAAAATGGTATATAAAAGGTGAACTTTCCAATTATCCTGCTGAATTATATTTTATTGGTGTTGGTGAAGGTGCAAGTTATGAAGAAGCGAAATCTAAAGCTTCAGCACAAATAGCTTCACAAATTAATATTACAATTGAATCTCAGGTTGAATCCTTTACACAAGAATTAGAGGTAGATGACCGTGTTTCATATATTGATTTGTTTCAATCTTCAATTAATTTAACTGTTAATGAGATAGTTCAAGGAATTGAAATTGTTAATCGTGAGAAGGTTGGCAACAAATTTTATGTATTTGCTGTTTTGGATAAAAGTAATTATGT
>DAOVPZ010000023.1 GCA_030628975.1 Candidatus Cloacimonadota bacterium | reverse complement strand
TTGTTCATATACATTTTTAATTTTTGTGGGTTGGACTTCTTTTTTGTTTATACGAAATCGTTCTTGATAATTAACTAAGTGTGGAGAAGTATTCAGCCCAACTTTTAAATTATGAGCATGCAGGATTGATTCTACAGCAGCAGCAGCTGAACCCTTGCCATTAGTTCCTGCAATATGAACTGCTCTGAGTTTCTTTTCCGGGTTACCAACTGCATTAAGAAAATTAGAAATATGAGTGAGTTCAAATTTTCTATCAATTGCAGTCTTTGCAAAAATCTCATCTAAGAATTCTTGATAGTTCATTAATATTAGCCACTGATTACACAAATTTTCACTGATATAAAAATATTTTATTCCAGATATCTAGAGATAAATTTCCAGGTAATCTTAAAATCTGTAAGATAATTCTCCTACAAAATTCCTTTCAGGTGAAGGATAAAAATTACCTGGATCGCCAGTATAATATATAATACTATATTCAGAATATTTTTTATTAAATACATTATTAACTCCAAATGATGCTGAAAGATTCCCCTTTTTTAACTCAATTTTAGTATCGGTAATGATATATGGCATTAAAGGTTTGGCTGCATTATCTAAATCACCTATAAAATAACTCTCACCAATATAATTACCAACAACAGAAATAGTTAAATTTTGGGTGGGTTTAATTGTTATACCTAATATATCTTTATTTTTTGGCACTCCAGGTATTTGATTTCTGTTAAAATCTCCATTTTTAAATCTTGATTTTAAATAAGTATGATTAGCAAATAAACTAATAGAACTCAATGGCATATATTTAATTTCAAGCTCCAAACCTTCATGTCTTGTCTTCTCATAATTTTCATTTTTCCAAGTAAATGAATTATAATATATTTCATTTGTTATATTCATTCTATATAAACTACATTTAAAGTATAACATTTTATTTAACAGAATATTTTTGATCCCTATTTCATATTCATCTGCTTTCTGATGAACAAGATTAGTATTCATACCTGTCCATACTGAAAAAAATTCATCTACTGCAGGAAATCTAAAGCTTTGTGAAAATTTAGCAAATAAACTTAAATTGTTGGAGTGATCATAACTTATGCTGGCATTTACAATGTGTTCATTTATATTTCTTTTTTCAGACATTGTTATGTCCTCTTGCTGTTCAAACTGATATTGTACATTTTCATATCTATAACCAATATTAAAGGAAAGATTACTAAGTATAGAAAAATCATCATAAATGAACATGCCTAAAGATTTTTTGGTTATTTCTGCACGCTTTGTGTAAGGTCCAACAAAGCCTATGCCAACACTGTATATTTTATCATTTGCATTATAATGATCCAAGCCTAAAGTAAATGTATTTTTGTGTCCCATAATTTTTTTATTAATTGTGAACTTTGGTGTAATCCCTAATGTGGAAATATTATTCTTATTGATTCCCGACATTGAAACAAAATCAGCATGTGATTTTCGTTTCCTATATGAAGCACTGGCAGATAATACTCCCCAATTGTTTCTTTCGAGAATAATGTTATAAACTCCATCAAATTTTATAAAGAAATCATCTGTATTCGCTTTATCAAAGGGAAAGTTTGTACTTTTCCTTCTCATAGTTGACAAATCTGATTCAGAAAGTGCTCCGGGCAAACCATATTTATCTTTATGATAATTTGTACTTATTGATACTTCAAAAACATTCGTTATGTGTTTTGCAAAATTTCCTCCACAATTATACGCATTAAAGGAGTTGTTTTCGCGATATCCTTTTGTGGCGTAGTAATCTCCATGAATTAGATAAGAAATGCTATTTATTTCTCCGCCTGCTTCGATTTTTGGATTCCACATACTATAACTACCCCCTAATATGCTGGTTTTGATATATGGTTTACCTCCCCCTCTTTTTGTCATAATATTTATTACACCACCAACAGCATTGTCTCCGTATAAAACACTTGCTCCGCCTTTGATGATTTCAATTTTTTCAACACATGATAGCGGAATTTGTGCCCAGTCAACACCACTTATATCTACTTCAGATACTCTTCGTCCATCAATAAAAACAAGTGTATTTGATGCAGCTGTTTCCCCGAATCCACGAATATCAACTGAAGTAAATTTAGGATTACCGAGACAACTACGAACTCTGATTCCTGTTTCTTTTCTTAATAAATCAGGTATTGATTGATAATTGGAGTGTTCAATTTCTATTACTTCAACATTTCTTGAAAGATATGTAAGAGAATTTATCCTTTCACCTTTAACACTTATTCCAGAGATTTCTATCGGTTCAATTTCTAGTTTAATCAGAAGTTCACTTGAAATTTCTTGTGTAATTGCTATTATTTTTGTTTTATATCCGATAGAGGAGAATTTCAATTTCCCTTTTGTTTCTTTACTTTCCAGAATAAAGTATCCATTTTCATCGGATAAGGTTACCTGATTATACGGCAAGAATTCAATTTTTGCGAATGGAATTGGATTGTTATCTTTTTTACTGATAATCCTTCCACTGATATCTCCAAAGCATATTTTTGATGTAAGTATTATCATAACTAATAATAAAATTTTCTTTGAATAGTTTGTTGATGTTTTAAGCGATTTAGTATTCATCAATTCTCCTTATTTTCATTATTGTAATAATTGTATACAATATTGGGTTTATTTGTAAAAGGATTATTCATAACTTTTATAGGTACCTGATAAATTTTTGATAATTTTTTTTCATCTATAACTTTGTGTACTTTACCGAAATCTGCTATCTCACCCTTTGACATAATTAATATTTTATCACAAAATTCAGCAGCAAGGTTAATATTATGTGAGACTGAAATGATTGTTCTCTTTTGGGCAATATTCAATTTTTTAAGAATAGAAAAAATTTTGATCTGATGATGAACATCCAGATGAGCAGCTGGTTCATCCAAAAGCAGAATCTCAGTGTTTTGATTTAAGGCTCTTGCAATCATAACAAGCTGAAATTCTCCACCGCTTAGTTCAGATAGTCTTCTATTTGCTAAATGTGATAATTCTAATTCTTTAAGTATAGTCATTGTTGCATTCTGGTCTGAACTTCTAAAATTTTGCCAGAATTTTAAATATGGAAACTTTCCCATTAAGACTATGTCTTTTACCGAGAAATCAAATTCAAAATAAGGTTGTTGAACAACAACGGCTATTCTTTTTGCCAGCTCAATTTTATCATGCTTTCCAATTATTTTATTTTCAATCAATATCTCTCCTTTATCAATTTTCAAGAAACCACTTAAACATTTCATTAAGGTTGATTTTCCTGCACCATTTGGACCTATTATACCAATAAAATCGTGCTTATCTATTTCTAAGGAGATATCCTTTAACACTAGATTTTTATTGTATTTAAAAGAAAGATTTTTAATTTTTATCATATTTTATTTGACAAACTCCTACTAAATTAGTATGTTTTAGAAAAAGAATTTAAAAGGAAATAATCATTATGAAAATTTCTATTAATGCTGACTATATCTTGCGTGCTATGTATGAACTGGCGACAGTTAGCGACAAGCAACCAATTTCTATTTCTAAAATTGCCAATGAGAAACACATACCACGCAAGTATCTTGAAAAACTCTTTGTTAATCTGAAGAAATATGGAATTGTGAAATCTACTTTGGGCAAGAATGGTGGATATATTCTTGCAGAAAAGCCAGAGAACATCACTATGAAACAGATTATTAAAGTTGCAGAAGGACGGATTAGTATTCACAATTGCAGAGACCCACGGGTTGGTATGTCCTGTGAATTTTTCGAAAACTGTGTTTTCAAAGATTTCTGGACCGAGTTTAATAATCATATTAATAATTTTCTTGATTCATATACACTTGCCAGCTTCTTGAAAAATGATAGTTAGCCACGAACGACACTAACTAACACGAACAAAAAATATTTAAATTAATTAAAGTTTGTGCCAGTTCGTGTTAGTTCGTGGCAATAACTTCTCGGAGTGAAAGATGAAAAAAAAGGAAGTTTATTTAGACAGTTGCAAAACATCAAAATTAGCACCTGATGTTTTAGAAGCAATGATGCCATATTTGACTGATAAATACTGGTATCCAGGACCTTTTACAAGTATCGGAACTGAGATTGCAGAAGCAATTGAGAACTCGCAGAGGACAATTGCAGACTCCCTCAATGTTGAGCCCAAAGAAATCATTTTTACTTCTGGTGGAACGGATGCAAACAATATTGCTATTAAAGGGATTATGTATGCTAACAGAGATAAGGGAAAGCATTTCATCACTTCAGTTGTTTCACATCCAGCAGTTCTAACAATATTTCAGGCATTAGAAAAAGAGGGTTATGAAGGCAATTACATTTCTGCAAATCGGGATGGCTATTTAAATTTAGAAGAGTTAAAAGAAGCTATTAGAGATGATACAACTTTAGTGGCATTTACACATGTTAATCATATTTTGGGTACAATCCAGCAAGTGGAAGAAATCAGTAAGATATTAAATAATGCCAATCATAATATTTATCTATTTATGGATTCTTGCGAAGCATATATGAAAATTCCAATTGATGTGAAAAGGCTTGGTATTGATGCACTTTCCATTTCTGGGCATAAGTTCAACGGACCAAAAGGGATTGGAGTTTTATATCTTAAAAAAGGAACTAAGATAATACCAACCCAACATGGTATTACTCGTTTAAATCGTCTTAAACCTGGATCTGTTAATGTGCCAGCTATTATTGGAATGGGTAAAGCCGTTGAAATTGCTTTTAAAAATTTTGATGAACAGATTGGTAAATATCATAAATTACAAAAACTTCTTTATGATGAGATTTTCAAAAGAATTCCAGATGTACAATTGAACGGTCCAGAGCTGAAAGAACGAAGTCCAGCACATCTGAATATTTCTTTTGCCTATGTTGAAGGTGAAGCGATAATGATGATGATGGACTTTGAGAATATCCATATTGAGACAGGTTCTGCTTGTTCTTCACAAAAACTGGAGCCGAATTACATTCTAATGCAAACTGGAAGAACGCATGAAGAATCTCACGGTTCAATTCGATTTACTTTTGATAGATTCGTTACAGATGAAGGGATTACGCGGACAGTAGATGTCCTTGAAAATGTAATAAAAGAATTAAGAAGACGAAGCCCACTGGGAAAGGGTTAGCCACTAACTACACGAACTAACACAAACAAAAAAATATTTTTATTAGATAAACTAATAAAGTTAGTGCAAGTTCGTGTATATTCGTTGTAAAATAAATATTTGAGGTTGAACAATATGGAAAGTAAAATTATCTATAAACGAGAAAGTTATTTGATTAAACAAGCTTGTATTGAAGTAAAAAATCATCTTGGAACAGGATTATTGGAAAAGGTATATAGAAATGCTCTTCCAGTGGAAATGAGGAATTTGGGTCTCAAAGTAGAGACAGAAAAGGAATTTGATGTTTATTATAAGGGTGTTTTAGTAGGGCAATATTTTGCAGATAATGTAGTAGAAGATAAAATTATATTAGAAATAAAAGCTTGTAATGCTTTGAACGAAGCACACATATCACAACTTATAAATTATCTAAAAATCTCGGGTTATAAGTTAGGTATTTTAATTAACTTTCAAAAAGATGGAACTGGATTCGATTTTAAAAGAATTGTAAATTAAGTAGTTTTTATCCACGAACAACACTAACCAACACGAACAAAAAATATTTTTACTACATAAATTAATAAAGTTCGTGTTTGTTCGTAGCAAAAATAACAGGAAATAAAAGTTAGTGCAAGTTCGTGTCGTTCGTGGCAAAAATAACAGGAAATAAAAGTTAGTGCAAGTTCGTGTCGTTCGTGGCAAAAATAACAGGAAATAAAAGTTAGTGCAAGTTCGTGTCGTTCGTGGCAAAACAAAGGAGTAAAATGGCAATAAAATATTCAGAGAAAGTAATAGAGCATTTTCAAAATCCACATAATGTCGGAAAAATTGAAAACCCAGATGCAGAGGCTACTGAGGGAAGTCCTGCATGTGGAGACCAACTTTCTGTTTACCTTAAAGTGGACCCCGAATCTCATAGGATAAAAGACATCAAGTTCCAATCTTATGGATGTGCATCTAATATTGCAACTGCTTCGATTATTACTGATCTAGCGACGAATAAAACAATTGAAGAAGCCAAGAAAATTACATGGAATCAAGCAGCAGATGAGTTGGGTGGATTACCACCCGTGAAAATGCACTGTTCCGTGCTTGCAGTTGATGCTCTACGTTCTGCTATTAAATATTATGAAAAGAAACATCTTGGGAAAAAATTTGATGAGGGATTAAATAAGAAGAATATTGAAAATGAGTTGAATAAAGTCATATACGGAAAAATTGGTGTTGACATTGTTTCTTTGAGATTGGTAAAATATATTGGAGTAGATGAGAAAAACAATGTATTGATTGAAATTGTGCTTAAAAAGGATGATCCATTTTTAGAGGATTTACAACATGAAATAAATGAGCGATTGGGAAAATTTCCTGATATTGGAGAAATAAAAATCAGTCTGATCTAATTTTCATCTTTCACTCTATTTTTCTTTAAAAGAACAATCAAAAATTTAAAAAGAAATATTTTGATTAATTGATAATCTTGATTAAGATTTCTTTCTCAATAGATATACAAAAAATGGTGCACCAAAAAGAGCAGTTATTACTCCAACTGGAAGCTCTATAACCAAAATTGAACGGGCAATAGTATCACAAAAAACCAGAAAGCCAGCTCCAAGGATTCCAGCCATTGGAAGAAGATAACGGTTATTTGGGCCAATTAAAATCCTACAAATGTGAGGAATTATCAAACCGACAAAACCAATTATACCAGTAAAAGAGACAACCATTCCTACTAAAAGTGAGGTAATAATAAACAGAAATTGTCGCGTTTTGTATACATCTACACCCAGACTATCTGCAGTATAATCACCGAGGGATAATATATTTATCCTGTTAGAAAAGATATTTAATAGAGTTACACCAATAACAGAAATACCCACCATTATCCATAAAATGTTTATAGATGACTTTGAGAATATATATCCCAAATTTCCCATCAAGATGGAGAATATCTGACCTAATTCTCTTTGAGATATACTCATAAGAAGAGCAATTATTGCGGAGAAAAATAGACTAATGATAATACCTGCCAGAATAAGTTGTGTTCGCTGAATCATTTTACCCTTTTTTCCGATTTGCCAGACTAATATTATTGTTAAAAGAGCTCCTAAAAATCCAAAGATAGGCATCAAAAAAATCTTATTAATTATTATAGCAATAATACTTCCTAAAGCTGCACCAGAAGATATTCCAAGAAGATATGGTTCTGCAAGTGGATTATTCAACATACCCTGAAGAACACCTCCACTCGTTGCTAAAACCATTCCAGTAATAATTCCTAATAAAATTCTTGGGATCCGAATTCCAAATAATATTTTTCTAGCAGTTTCTGTGAGAGAAAATACATTGATTGAAGTACTTCCTGTAAGAAGAGCGAATAATATTACTGCGAATAAAATTAAAATCGAAATCCCAATAATAATTCTATTTCTCATTTCCCAAGGATCTCCGCAAGTTAGAGGATGAGAAATTTTGAAATATTATTGATAATATTTTTATTCCATCTATACAGCGTGGACCAGCACGAATAAGCAAATCCGGGTCAATATCTTCAGGGGTATAAATACGGTCATTTATAATTGCATTAACATTTCCCCATCCTAATCTATTCTTTATTTCTGATTTTACAATACCCGAATAGGTGATTATAATAATATCTGGATTTTTTTCTATGATACTTTCTGCTGATACTCGGCAGTAATCTCTCGGAAGATTTTGAAAGATATTTTTCCCACCACTTTTCTCAATAATATCACCAATAAAAGAATTTGTAGAAACTGTCATAAGTGGATTATTGTATATCTCAACATATATTTTTGGTTTATTTTCAGGTATAATGATTGAATTTAATTCACTTTGAAAAGTATTAATAATTTTTAAGGAAGAATTCTCCTTGTTTAGAAGTTTGCCTATATCTTCAAATATTTTTATCAAGTCATTTATATTGTTTGGATAGAATTGATAAACTTTCATTCCGAGTTTATTAAGTTTGTTTTTTATCACTTCCTGTTCTAATCCAGAAATGAATATCATATCTGGTTGCAAAGCTACAATTTTTTCAATATTTGGACTGCTAAAACTTCCGACTTTTTCTGTCGATTTTAGTATTTCAGGATAATCACATTCATTTATAACAGCTAAAATATTCTTTTCTCCATCAAGAGTACATACAATTTCTGCTATCTCTGGAGAGAGAATTATCAGACCTGGTTTTAGTGTTGTTATTTCTGTTTCTGTTTTTGAACAATAAACAATAATTATTGCTATAAGTATTAGAAATACACTCTTTTTCATTTTTACTTTTTTATCTTCTATTTTTTAATTTTGAAATAAAAAGACCCAATCTCAGTAGAAATTGGGTCGATAAAAAATTTATTTTGACCTCAATCCTTTCCACCGAAAGATTTTTGGAAAAATTTACAAGGCAGGTTTCCTGGCTTACAGCGAATAAATAGAAAAGCCTTCCCATTCCTGATAAATTAGGCTCAGTGACTTTTCCCAAGAATTTGCTGTTTACAGTGGCGGGGACCGCTCCCGTTTCCCACGGGATTCCCTTATTGTTTCTGCTAATTATTCAGCAGAATCACTAACTATGCGCCTTATAAATTCACTCTATTTTTTATTAAAGAATCAAATTGGTATAAGTTTGTCAAGAGAAATATTTATAAACTCGAGTCGAGTTCCACAAACCCGACTCGGGTTTATACCACAATCTACTTATTCATCGGATTTAAGTTTGCATGAGCAATCCATTTCCAATCATTATCGCTTTTTTGGAATACAGAAAGTCTCTGTGCAAATGCAGTTGGTAAAACCGTACCATCTATCATCTCATGAACAGAAACTATATATGAGACAATTACAACATTTTTGTTTTGAGTCGTTTTGAAATTATCAAGTGTATATTCACCAAGATTAAGTCCTTTCAGAAGTTCTATTTCTTCATCCCTATCTCTTGTACCATCTTCGTGAATAGATTGAAAGACATAAGCTATCTTGTTTTCAAGAACATCCCAGTTATTATTTTTAATGTTCAACCATAATTCCCGTATAAGTTTCTCACCATCTACAGATGGGGTTTCTTTGGTTTGAGAGCAACCCACTATACCGAGAATAAATAGAACCCCACATAATCCTATCATTGTTTTTTTCATTGTTTCTCCTCTTTTATATTTTATCGATATTGTAGATAACTTTTAATTTTATATAACTTTTTTAATTGGCAATAACACTATCTTCCCAATCTCATCGTCAATAAAATTTATATCAGACTTCTTTAATTCTTGTAACATGAAGTCTATTTGCTCATTATCTACAATTGCCATAATAATATTAGCATATCCTTTTTCAGCTCCGATTGTTTTTCGAAAACCTGCAAACAATGGCATACTAAAAGCCATCTTGTGGCTGAGAGATTCTCCGCTTAGGACTATCGTATCAGTAACCCCAGCTTCTGCTAGAGCCATCATAATATCATCTAAATATTTCTCTTTATATAATTGTAAGATCATATACATATTTATCTCCTGATTTTTGCCACAAAGACTCCAAGGCACAAAGATTTTATAATTAATTTTTCAGAAAAGCTTTAAAAAGAAGAGCATCTTAAAAATCATTAACTATTATTCTTTAAAAATCATATTCTTTAAAAATTATAATTTTTTCTCTGTGTTCTCCGTGTCTCTGTGGCGGGTTTCCTATGCTTTTGCTTCGCCAGATTTAAATAGTGCATATTTAAGAAAGATTGGTCCGATAAGCATAACTATAAAAGTTGTTGCAGTAATAGTGCTCATTATTTGTGAGCCATATTCAATAAATCCAATTTTTTCAAGGGTTTTAGATGCAGCCAATGCCAGACCAATTGCCACACCAGCTTGGTCCAGAAGACAAAAGCCTATATATTTTTTCACAGTAGTTTTTGCTCTACCAAGCTGCCCACCAACAAAACTTCCGATCCATTTACCAATTGAACGGGCAAGAATATAAATTAAAGCAAGACCAATAAATTTTACCAAGCGTGGTAAATCTAATCTAGCACCTATTAAAACAAAAAACCATACATACATTGGTGGAGACCAATCACCGAGTGCACTAAATATTTTGCGGGAATTAACTGCACTGTAATTAACCACCACAATTCCCATTGCCATATTGAGTAAAATTGTAGAAAGCTCTAAAGTTTCTGCAATTCCACAATTCAAAAGAATTATGCCCAGAGAAAAAAGAAGGAGAACCACCCTATCGTGAATCCATTTTACGAATTGAATGAGAATAAAACCAATCCCTCCACCTATGATTATTGTCAATAGTGTTTTCAGTCCTGCATTTCCTAATGAATTAAATATTGAAGAAGCTGTTCCAGTATTTGAACTTCCCCAAAAGATAAGTGCAACAGGCATTGCAAGCACAAAGATCAACAATGCTAAAATATCGTCCAATCCAACAATAGCATAAAGTGTTGTTGTAAGTGTCCCTTTTGCCTTGTATTGCCTTACAACCTCTACAGTAGCTGCAGGAGCTGTGGCAACGGATAATGCACCAAAAATAATTCCTAATGGTATATTTTTTAAAAGAATACTAAGAATAATACCAAGTGAAAAGAGAAGGAGTACTACTCTCTCGTGAATTTGTTTTACAACAAAAATTAGAATGAAACCTATTGCAGTTCCTATTCCTAAAGTGAATAATATTTTTAGCCCTGCATTTCCTAATGAATGAAATATTGAAGAAGCGGTTCCTGAATCGGAACCTCCCCAAAAGATAAGTGCAACAGGCATTGCCAATACAAAAATCAGCAATGCTAAAATATCATCCAATCCGACAACAGCATATAGTGTGGTGGTAAGTCTGCCTTTTG